>JBGSIP010000934.1:0-10805 GCA_041742495.1 Planctomycetaceae bacterium | reverse complement strand
CAACAACAACGTCGCTGCTTACACCCGTGGTTCGATCTTCACCGATCAGCGCGACGACTGCGACGCCAATCAGTGCGACGTGAGCTGCGATCGTCCGCAGAACGAAGTGCCGAAGCAGAACTAGTCACGTCCCTGAGCAGGCCGCTTTATCCTGCTCGGTGTGACGCTGTTCTGTGTGCGGTTGCTTTGGGCTGAAACCCCAACCGGGCGGGATCCCTCGACTCTCCCGTTCGTTTGTCCGCGAGGCCACCTGCCCCAAACAGGTGGCCTCGATCTGTTGATAGCGGGCCGGTTTTGCGACTCGCGCTGCCCCCCCAGCGGTCGTCACGGTGCGTACAACCGTCAAGTTCGGTGGACACTCGTGTGCGATCTGCCGTGCGCGCCCGTCATACAAGTGGCAGTCCCGGCGAGCGCCCTTGCCGGCGACGCCAAGTGCTTCGACCCACGACGGCAATTCGGCGGGACAGCTCCGGCGACGCCCGCGACACCTCCGCAATCGCCCTGTTTTCCCAGCCATTTCCCGTTCGGAGACTGTTTGGAGCGGCGCGTCAAACACGGGGTCACGCAGTCCGCCGCCTGGCTGCGGCACGGCGCGTGCCTTTCCCCAACCCGGTGAATTGACGTTTGCGCTGTGTTCCAGGGGTTGGGGCTGACGTTCTGAAAGTACTCCAGAACGGCGGCTTCACGGTTCGCAGGGCAGGTTCACCTTCAAAAACATGTTTGGGAATTTTTGCACGCTGGAAATGGGAGTCGAGATCGATGACGCGGAATCTGTGGAATGACGAAGCCGGCTTTATTGTGTCGGCTGAACTGGTCCTGATTGCCACGCTGCTGGTGATTGGGCTGATCGTCGGGTTGAGCGAAGTCCAGCACGCCGTCGTGGCGGAACTGAACGACGTCGCCGACGCGATTGGCGAACTGAACCAGTCCTATGCGTTTTCTGGCTTCACCAAGGCGAAGAGCAACGGCGGCGGCGGCGGTGTGGCGGCTTACAGCCGCGGTTCGGTGTTCGTGGATCAGCGAGATGACTGCGACGCCAATCAGTGTGACGTGAGCTGCGATCGCCCGCAGAACGAAGCTCCGAAGCGTGGCGGACACGGCCACCGCTAGGCCTTAAGCATTTCTGCCACAACAGTTTGAAGTGCAGGGTGATCTCGGAATGCAGTTGACCGTCGCGCTCATGGCCGGCGGTCAACTGTCATCGCCTTTCGACCGGTTCGCAAAGTTGGCCCGCCTGGCTTGAACGTACGGGAGAACCGGAACGATGGGACCTGTGGCGAGACATTTCCGCCGCCAGGGATTTCTGGCGGACGGCTTGAAATCGTTCCTGGGAGTGGTGGGTCTGGTCGTGCTGGCCGCCTCTCTGCTGGCGGTCTCTTCCCAGACGGTGAGATCGAAACTGGCCGAAGTGCGGAGTTGGCGAGACCAGTTTCGGGAGGTGTTGGAAGTGCAGGGACGACGGGGAGAGGCTCCCCGGAATGGTCCCTGACTCGCTTCGCGCGTGGGATTACTCGCGCGCCTGGGACTATTGGCCCGGGTCGTCGGCCACATTCACGGCCCTGTGAACGGCGGCGAACTCGCCCCGGCGGCGGTCTGTGGCGATGAATTGACAGGTGGTGTCAGGACCGTCAAGCGCGCCTGACAGATGTCGCTGCCAGGCGCTAATGCCCCCTTGCGCTATTGAACAATTGGGCGCTCGGTCGGCGGCAGGTTCCAAGTTGCCGTCAAATGTGTAAATGCTTGTTGGCATTCATTTTGCGCACTGACACCGCATATTGCTCAGACCGCTTGGCGCGACTTTTGGCGCGCCGTCTGCTTTCGTGGACCGTCGTGGCTGCGAGAGGCTGTTGCCCGCCGGGAATCGTTTTGGGGACGAAACCTGGATTCATTTGGCACAGCCCGAACGCCGACCGCGGACAAACGAAATGTTCTCAAAAGGGGGGCTGTCTGATGCTGCGCGCACTGTGGAGCGACGAGGCGGGGTTCATTGTGTCGTCAGAGTTGGTCCTGATTGCCACGCTGCTGGTGATCGGTCTGGTGGTCGGCCTGAGCGAAGTTCAGCACGCCGTCGTGGCGGAACTGAACGACGTCGGGGACGCGATTGGCGAGCTGAACCAGGGCTACTATTACTCCGGACTGTCGTCGTATGACGGTCGGAAGCTGAAGTCTTCGGCAACGGGCTCGGTGTTCTACGATTCCCGCGATTCCTGCGATGCGAACCAGTGCGATATCAGCTGCGATCGCCCGCAGAACGAAGGCCCCAAACGGGGCGGACACGGCCATTACTAAGTCGGAAAGCCTTGGCGCTAGGCGAAACGCCAGGTTGGCGGCAGTCGTCGGAAAACGGCTGGCCGGTTGACGTTTGCCGAGGCTCGCCAAGTTCTGGTGTGCACGGCGAGCGACAGGACGAATTTGCCGACAAGCGACGGCCTACGTTTCCCGCGGGGAACGTGGGCCGTTTTCGTTGGGGAAGGCGAGGCTGGTGAAAGAGTTACGAATCTGCCAGAGGTCGGGTTTGGACGGCCGTTCGGAGGGGCGGGAGGAATTTAGCCCGAAATCCCGCCGGCGGGATAACATTCAAGTTGATTGATGGATGAGGATCACAGAAAATATCGACGCACACTCACGCGTCTTCGCGAGGTATAGATAAATACGGGTACGTTGCGAGCTAAGGTGGGTGGCGGGTAGGACAGTGTGACACCGCGGCCGCGTGGCGTCGGTGGACTGGCAAAATTCGAATTTCTGGCAGACATCGAATCCGGCGGACTCCGAGAGACCATTGTCCGTTGAGAAGGAGCGTGCTCGTGGTGCTATCGAGATTTGTGCTGGCTGGCGTGGGTTTGGGACTGGCGTGGTGCGTGGGGGCGAGTCTCCCGTCGACCGCTGTCGCGCAGAACAAAAAGAAGCCGGAGCCTCCCAAGGTCAATCTGCCGATCCGCGAAGCGGGTCCACCGGTGCGGGTGATTGGTGTGGATGCCAAGCGCAAGAACGAAGCGCTGGTGTCGGCTCGCATGATCGACACGATGATCGAAAAGGCGCTCCAGAGCCACAGTCAGCAGCCGAACGAGGCCGCCAGCGACGAGGTCTTTGTGCGGCGGGCGTATTTGACGCTGGCGGGCACGATTCCCACGGCGGCACAGGCTGAATCGTTCGTGCGTCGCTCGACATCCGGGAAGCAGGAGGGACTGGTTGATCAGTTGCTCGGCAGCCCCGCGCATGCGAGCCACATGTACAACTACTGGGCAGACATCCTGCGGCTGATCGATCGGGAATCGGGCAACAATCACCTGCTGCCGTACCGGGAGTGGGTTAAGGATGCCCTGCGGCAGAACATGCCGTATGACGATTTCGTCCGGACGATGCTGACCGCCGAAGGTCACATCTGGGACAACCCCGCCGCGGGCTATTCGCTGCGGGACACGGGGATGCCGCTGGACAACCTCAACAACACCGTGCGGATTTTCCTGGGGACGCAAATTGGTTGCGCCCAGTGTCACGACCATCCATTCGACCGTTGGACTCAAAAGGAGTTCTACGAACTGGCCGCGTTCACCGCGGGAGTGCAGTTCCGCAAGTCGTCCAATCCGATGGTCGACCAGATGATGGTGCGCGAGGACCGTGATCGCCCAAACAAGAAAGGGCCCGAGGTCGAACGGCTGTACGACCGGGTTGACTTTGGTTCTCCCGAAGGAAGTGCCGCACGTGCCCTTCAACAGTCGAACCGCCATTCCGTGTGGGAAGATACCAAGCGGACCCTGCGGTTCCCCAAAGATTATGCCTACGACAACGCCAAGCCCAACGATGTTGCCAAGCGGGCGGTGCTGTTTGGCACCATGCCTGTCGCGGCCAAAGGTGTGTCAGGGCGTCAGGCATTTGCTGACTGGGTCTGCTCGAAGGAAAATCCCCGATTCGCCCGGACGATTGCCAACCGATTGTGGAAGCAGGCGTTTGGCGTGGGATTGATCGAGCCGGTCGACGACATGAAGGATGACACGGTGGCGTCGATTCCGGAACTGATGACGTTCCTGGAAAGTGAGCTGATCCGGCTGGACTTCGATCTGCGTGAGTTCATGCGGATCATCTACTACACGAAGACGTTCCAGCGTCAGGCGACGTATGCCGACCTCGCTCCGGACGAGCCGTATTATTTCCCGGGCCCGCTCGTCCGGCGGATGTCGGCTGAGCAGGTATGGGACTCTCTGTTGACACTGACGCTGCCGAATCCGCACCAGTACACGTTCGACTACTCTGAAGAACTGATGCAGGTGGTGAATCTGGAGGGGACGGAGTCGGTCGACGAGTTGCTGGCCCGCAGCCAGACCTATCGCGATTTCAACAACAAGCTGGGTAAGGAGCGGGCGAAGACCCGCTACAAGGGGCTGGAATTGCTGCCCGCTTCCGAACTGCCTCAACCGCTGCCACCGGAACACTTCATCCGCCAGTTTGGTCAGAGTGACCGGCAGCAGATTGGTGACAGTCATACCGATGGCACCGTGCCGCAGTTGCTGGCCATGTTCAACGGTCCCGTCACGCACATGATGCTCGAACGCGGCTCGGTGATCTTCAACACCGTCGTGGAAGAGAAAGATGTCGGCCGGCAGGTGGACCAGATGTTCTTGAGCCTGTTGGGGCGCAAGCCAACGCCAGCCGAGAAGAAGATGGGGCTGGAAGAAATGCGTCGGGCGGGTGCCGCCGGCTATGGCAATGTGATCTGGGCACTGCTCAACACACGCGAGTTTCTGTTCGTCCAGTAGCCGTCTTTGCAGCGGCCGGTCGGTTGACGACCGGCCGTATTTCCGAGTGACTTGTCCCACGAACATCTGCGGCGCGCGTCGGTGGATTCGACACGGCTGCCGCTCACCGAACCTGTGACTAGAGGATTTCGACAATGCGCGACTTGCTGATGAAGATGGATGATGTGTCTCGCCGCCAGATGATGTGGCGAACGGCGCAAGCTGCGTTCGGGGTCTCCATGCTGCCGGGGTTCTGCCGCTTGGCGGCGGCCGCCGAAAAGCAGGGACGCGTCGGCAAGGCCGAGCACCTGATTTACATTCACCTGAATGGGGCGATGAGCCACATTGATACCTTCGATCCCAAACCGGGCACCGAAGTGCAGGGGGATACGAAGGTCATCGACACGCAGATTGCGGGCGTGCAGTTCGGGGAGTACATGGAGAAGCTCGCCGGGATGGCGAATCAATTGGCTGTCGTTCGTGGCATGAACACTTCGACGGGCGATCACCAGGGTGCACAATACGTGCAGCAGACCGGCTATCGCCAGATTGCATCGATTCAGCACCCCGGTCTGGGGGCGTGGGCCCATAGGATGCTGGGGGGCATGCACGACAGCCTGCCGGCGACGGTTCAAGTGGGTCAAGTGGCTGGAGCCGGCTATCTGGGTGCGAAGTTCGCTCCCGTGCCGGTCCCCAATCCCTCCGCAGGGCTGCAGAATACGACCTCGCCGGCTTATCTGTCGGACTCTCAGTTTGATCAGCGCATCAAACTGTCGAATGGCTTTGACAGCGCGTTCCGGCAGATGGCCGTGAAGAACACCAAGGTGAATGGCTACGACGAGCTGTACAGCGGAGCGATCAGCCTGTTGCGCAGCAAGGACCTCGAAGCTTTCGATATCTCCAAGGAAGATGCCAAGGTTCGCGAGGCGTACGGGACCGGCAAGGTCGGCAGCGGAGCGCTGCTGGCCCGACGACTCATCCAGAACGGTGTGCGGTGCGTGGAAGTGACCTTTGGGAGCTTCGACCACCACAACGATCTGTGGGATCGGCTGCCGGATATGGCCCGGGAAGTCGACCAGGCGCTCAGCGCTTTGCTGACTGACTTGCAGCAGACCGGCCTGCTCAGCAAGACGGTCGTGGCGATGGGATCGGAGTTTGGGCGGAAACCGAACATCAACCAGAATGCAGGTCGCGATCACCACCCGGCAGCATTCACCTATCTGTTGGCCGGTGCGGGAATCAAGGGTGGCCAGGTCTTCGGACAGACGGATGCCGAGGGCTACTACGTCGAAGACGATGGTTGCACCCCCGCAGCCTTCAACGCTACGGTGGCCATGTGCCTGGGGATCGATCCCAAGGAACGCATCTTCTCGCCCAGCGGTCGCCCGTTTACCATCGGCAACGGCGAGGAGCCGGTGTCCAAACTGCTGGCCTGACAGTCTGCGGCGTCCACGCTTGAGATTCAATATCCACACCCCGTCCGTCGACCGTCGATGGACGGGGTGTTTGCGTATTGTCGGCAATTCACCCGCCCTGAAAACGAAAAAGTTCACGCCCCGCGAATCGCAACGTGTGACAGAGTGGACACCTGGCTGAGCCGGCGCATAATGACGACCGGACGCTTGCGCGGTGCCCGCGAGACCTCAGCCTGAGGCTGTCGGGAAGCCCGTAATGGTCTCTTCACGCCCTGACATGGAGGGGCGACCAACCTGGGATGGAGCCGACCGCAAAGCGGCGGGCTGCGAGATCACCGAGTTGTTTTCCGGGCCACACTGAGGTTGCGACGGAGAACGGCCGGCTGTCGATCGGCCTGGCGGGCTGTGGCGTCGGATGGCAGACAGATCGGCGCAGCATGAGACGCGATGTCGCATTGGTTCTGGCGGGGGGGAAGGGATCGCGGCTGGATCCGCTGACCCGCGATCGTGCGAAGCCAGCAGTGCCGTTTGGGGGTGCCTATCGCATCATCGACTTCGCCCTGTCGAACTGCATTAACAGTGGCCTGCGCAACATTCTGGTGATGACGCAATACAAGAACGCCAGCCTCGATCGACATATTCAGTTGGGATGGCGGTTCTTGTGCCGCGAGCTGGACGAGTACATCGATCTGCTCCCGCCACAACAGCGGCTGGACGAGAACTGGTACCGCGGCACCGCGGATGCCGTCTACCAGAATATCTACTCCATCGAACGGACGCGGCCACGAAACGTCGTCATCCTGGCCGGCGATCACATCTACAAGATGGACTACGCGGAGATGATCGCCGCGCACATGGCCAGCAACGCCGATCTCACCATTGCCTGCTTGCCAGTGAGCATTGAAGAGGGGCGGCAATTTGGCGTCATGTCGATCGACAGCGAACAACAGGTCGTCGGCTTTCACGAGAAGCCGGCAGAGCCGCAACCGCTGCCGGGGCACCCGGAGCAGTGCCTGGCTTCGATGGGGATATATGTCTTCCGCGCGGAGTTCCTGTTCAACGAATTGTGCCGCGATGCCACGCTGCGTGAGAGCGCCCATGACTTTGGCAAGAACATCATTCCCGATGTGATCCATCGCAATCGCGTGATGGCGTATCCGTTTCGTGACAAGAACGGCGGCGAGGTGGCTTATTGGCGGGATGTGGGGACGCTCGATGCGTACTACGAAACCAGCATGGATCTGGTGTCCGTCGCGCCAAAACTGAACCTGTACGATGAAGCGTGGCCGATCCGGACTTTTTCGCCGCCGCTGCCGCCCCCCAAGTTTGTGTTTGCCCAGACGGCGGGGCAGGAACCGCGGGCTGGCTTGGCGCTGGACAGTCTGGTGTGTGGCGGCGCGATCCTTTCGGGTGGACGAGCGGAGCGCACGATCGTCGGACCGAGCGTGCGGCTGCACAGCTATTCGCGCGTGGAGGACAGCGTGCTGTGCGAAGGGGTGCAGGTGGGGCGCCATGCCCGGGTTCGCCGGGCGATCGTCGACAAAGGGGTGCGGATTCCCGACTACGCTCAGGTCGGCTTCGACGCCGAACTCGATGCGAGCCGCGGGTTCACCATCACTGAGCAGGGGGTGACGGTGATTGGCAAAATGAGCTCGTTTCCACCGTTGTGACGGTGGCCCGAATCTATTTTCGGCACCGTTTCAGAATGCAACTGACAACGAGTGGGGACTCTCCCCTCGCATGGCGACTCCACGGTTGGGTGCCACCGGCTTTGCCAGTGCTGTCTGCCAAGGGGGAAAGGAATCCTGGCAAAGCCAGTGGAACCCATTCTCTTGGCAGTGAATGATCGTACGACGGGTGGCTCACGAACGTCAGCCGGTTTGCCCGCTAGGAAGCTTCGCGGAAGCGGAGCGATGGTTTGTCGATCGTGACCATGGTGCTGGGCGGAATGCTTTTGTTGAGAGATACGCTGGCACCGATCACGGAGTGAGCGCCGATGACGGTGTCGCCGCCGAGGATGGTCGCATTCGCATAAATCACGACACCTTCGCCGATGGTGGGGTGCCGCTTGCCGCCGCGAATCACGCGGCCGTCGGAGTCCTTCGGGAAGCTGAGCGCGCCGAGTGTGACCCCCTGATAGATCTTGACGTGGGCGTCGATCTCACACGTTTCGCCGATGACCACGCCGGTGCCGTGATCAATGAAGAACGAATGCCCAATGGTGGCACCCGGGTGAATGTCGATGCCGGTGCGGCTGTGCGACCATTCTGACATCATACGGGGAATGTAGGGCACATCGTGGCGGTAGAGTTCGTGTGCCAATCGATGCACGGTGACGGCTTCGAGACCGGGATAGCAGAAGATGATCTCGTCGAGGTTGCCGGCTGCCGGATCGCCGTCGTAAGCCGCCTGCACATCCTTGGCGAGCAACTCGCGGATGCGAGGGAGTGTTTCCAGCATCGACATGGCGATCTCCTGCCCTTCCGCGGCATAGTCGCGGTCCTGGGCTGCCTCGCAAGGATCGCACTCAGCGGCCTTGGCATCCTGGTGACGCAAGGCGCGAGCAATCTGTTCGGTGAGACGGTCGTGCAGGCCGTCGATCAGATCTCCCACGTGATAGGTCACGTTGGAGAAATTGAGGTTCTGCCGGCGCCGGTACCCAGGGAAGAGGACTTCCTTGAGGTCGTCGGTGATCTGGACGACTTCGGCCATACTGGGGAGCGAGCAATAGCCCAAGTGATTGATGGACCCGATCTCGCGATAGCTGGCGACCAGCCGATTGGTGAGCGCGGGGAGCCGTTCCTTGAGGCGAAAGTCAGCCGCCATGGCAGGTACCCAAACAGGAGATCACTGTGGGCGGCCGTCACGCAGTCGTCGTGGTGCCGCACACCAGGGGAGGGGTCAATACCGGGCTCGTCAACGTGCGTCGAGCGGCACTTCGGACCGATTGTGGTGCGTCGGGGCTTTCCCGGCAACATCGTGCGGGTAGGGCAATCTTGGGGGGTGGCGGCCAGCAGGTTGATTTCCGGCCGGACGAAGGACTCCCCCCGGCGTCGCAGCGTCCGGCCGGTCATCACCATCACTCACGGAATGGCGTGCCGACCCTGTGCCTTTTTGTTCACACGCTTCCAGATTCCCCGATGGGATCTGAAATCGTGTCTGGCAGGTGGGCCGACAATTTCCACTTCGCCATGTTCATCGTCCATACGACCGTCAGAGCTTGAATCATCGTGAGACTCCGGAGAAAGAGTCGAATCGCCGCGACCCTCAGAACGCACATGTCACGCGGACTACGCAAACTGCCTGACTGGCGCGGAGCGGGTCTAACGGCTGACCACTCGCAACGTGCGTCGACGACCGTCTGCGGAAACGGCCGATAACTGACATAGAAGCGACGAATGTCCGGCAGGTGCTGGTTCCGGAGGATGTGGACTGCCCGCGTGCGGTCGGTAAGGGATGGGGAGTCTCGTCGGCAATTGAGGTCGGCTGACTGTCCGAGCCGCTGATGAATCAACACATGTTGCTGCAGGCTGCTGATCGCGTGCTTTTTGTTTGGTCACGGCGAGTTGTTCTCCAACGGATGGACGCATGTCGGCAGCATCGAGAGTGAACTTGCCGCCGCTGGAATTCTGGCAGGCGCGCGTGTCGGCAGCACGGGTTCTGCCGGACGTGGAGACACGACGCCTCTGGCGCGGGCAGGTGGTGGAGTTGTTGCGTTCTCACCCGTTGGGTTCATTGCCGCGGTGGTCGACCGGTTCGCCGCTGGCACAAGAGCTGTCGCAAACAGCGGTGGGTTTGCGGTTGTCGCTGGAATCGCTGCTGGCGGACTATGTGCGTGCCGATCGCTGCCCGGTGGCATCGCCGGCCATCGCGGCTGCGCTCATTGGTGCTTATATCCAACGAGCGCGGCGGTTGGCAGCGCTGAAGACAGCGACCGAGTCACTGACACCGCTGGTAGAAGCGCTGGGCGATCAATGCGAAACGCTGTTCCGCGACCGGCGCGTGATGGATGGAGCGCTCGTCGGGCTGGCGGATGATGTCATCGCGCAGGCGGATCGATTGCCGTGTGACAGTGCCCTGTTGCGAGATGCCAGTGTTGAACTGATGCATCTGTTGCCCGATCGATGGACGCCGCTGCGACGGCACACGCTGACTCGCAGTGTGATTCATGCGCTGGGACTACATTGGCTGACGGCGCAGGTCGATCAGCGTCCGCAACCGCTATTGCGTTGGGGGGTGCAGGCGGCGCTGCTGTGCGATGTGGGCTGGCTGGCTGCGGACCGGCGGCGGGACGTGAATTCTGCGGAGAACCTGGCCCGCTGGGAACAGCGGTTTCCCCATGCCCGCTTGAGTGTTGGTCTGGCGGCGGGGCTGTCCCCGGCGCGCGTGGAGCGACTGCGGTTGATTGCCAATCACCATCACGGCTATCGCCCGCGAAGGGGACTGTCGGACGAACCGCGGCAGTTGGATGGAGAAATGGCCACGGTGGTTCGCTGGTGGGAATTGATGGAAGCAACGTACCGGGTGGCATCCAGCGAGAACGACGTGGGTGTGATTCACGACTTGTCGTGCATCGACAGCAACTTCTACCTGGAAGAAGCGCCGATGGCCTGCGACCGAACCGAGCAGGCGTTGCTGCGGTTGCGGGAAGAGGCCA
>JBGSIP010000933.1:0-3687 GCA_041742495.1 Planctomycetaceae bacterium | reverse complement strand
GGCATCGGCTGTCGTTTGATCTGGCGGGTCCGTTTGCTGCTGAAGGAGACGTGTCGCCGAATCCGTTCACCGACTATCGCTACGACCTCGAACTGACGCACGAAGGGGGCCAACTGAAGTACCTGGTGCCGGGCTACTTTGCTGCCGACGGCAAAGCCGCCGAATCGTCCGCGACGGCCGGCAATGTGTGGCGGGCACATGCCGCCCTGGATCTGGTCGGAACGTGGACGTATCGCGTGCACTTCCGCAGCGGGCCCGATGTCGCCTTGGCAGTCCCCTCAACAGCGGCATCTAACGGACAGGCGCTGACTCCGTTCGACGGGCAAACGGGGACGATCACCATTGAAGCCACAGACAAACTGGGGCGTGATTTCCGCGGCCATGGTCGCCTGACCTATGTGGGCAAGCATCACCTGCAGTTTGCGGGTTCGCAGGAGTATTTCCTGAAAGCGGGACCGGACTCTCCGGAAACGCTGCTGGCCTACACCGATTTCGATGGAACGCGGGCGAACAATCCCAAGAAGGGCCCGCTCAAAGCCTTCGCCAGCCACGAGAAAGACTGGAAGACCGGCGACCCTGTTTGGCAGGGCAAGGGCAAGGGGCTCATTGGCGCAGTCAACTACGTGGCCGACCAGGGCATGAATGCGATGTCATTTCTCCCCTACAACGCGGGCGGGGATGGCGACAACGTGTGGCCATTCGTCGAACGCGATGACAAGTTCCAGTACGACTGCTCCAAGCTGGACCAGTGGCAGATCGTCTTCGATCACATGCAGGCCAAGGGGATCTATCTGCACTTCAAACTGCAGGAGCAGGAAAACGACGATAACCGCAAGGGGGGATCGAACAACGAGTCTGTCACAGACATCTCGGAGTCGCTGGATGGCGGGAAGCTGGGCCGTGAACGCAAGCTGTATACCCGCGAGTTGATTGCCCGGTTTGGCTCTGCCTTGGCACTCAACTGGAACTTGGGTGAAGAAAATACCCAGTCGGCTGAAGAGCAGCGGGAATGGGCTGAGTACATCCTCGCTGTCGATCCTTACGATCATCTGATCGTCGTGCATACGTTCCCGCCGTGGCAGGATCGCGTGTACTCCAAGCTGATTGGCAAGCAATCGGTCCTCATGGGGGCCTCGCTGCAGAATGGCTGGGACCAGGCGCACGAGCGGACGTTGAAGTGGGTAAGGGAGTCGGCTGCCGCCGGTCGTCCGTGGGTGATCGCCAATGACGAGCAGGGGCCTGCCAATCTGGGTGTGCCCAACGACGAAGGCTATGCTGGTCACAGCGGTGTCGCCGGCGAAGGGGACAAGCAGTACACCCGCCATGACGTGCGCCAACGGACACTGTGGGGCAACCTGCTGGCTGGCGGTGCGGGCGTGGAATACTACTTTGGCTATAGCCTGCCGCAGAACGACATTGTGGCGGAGGACTTCCGCAGCCGTGAGAAGTCGTTTGCCGACGCACACGTGGCTCTGGAGTTCTTCCGCAGCGAGCAGATTCCGTTCTGGGAAATGACCTGCCAGGACGAGCGGCTCTCTGGCGGCGAGGGGAAATACAAACCGTATTGCCTCGCCAAGGGGGATGAACTGCTCGTCATTCTGGCCCCCCACGGAGCGACGCCTCCCACCGTGAAGCTGGCGAAAGGCAAGTATTCCGTCCAGTGGTTCAATCCCCGCGCGGGTGGCAAGCTTCAGGCAGGCTCCGTGGCCACGGTGGAAGGTGCCGCCGCGACCACACTGGGAACGGCTCCGCAGGCTGATCCAGCCGCCGCCAATGGCACGGATTGGGTGATTGTGCTGCGTCGTCAGTAACAACTACCCGCTGCCTGCCGCGTGTTTACCGGCACAGATGACTATGGCTCACCAGTCGGGTTGTCTGTGCCGGTGCTCGCGGCGCTTGTCACGCCGCATCGCGAGCCCAAATCCAAGCTCATTGGCGAGCAGCTGGGGAATGGGTAAACGGTTGTCTGTGGAGAAATCTGGATTTGGCGGATTGTTCGCCGCCGAACCAGTTGAGTTTTGCTGTTTCACTCGCAACAGTGTCGCAGCGTTGGACGATCCGACTTTGGATGCGGTCCACCTTCGCCCCCAATCGCCAGCGCTGGCCCGTTCAGAATCCCCCGGTCGCCATGAATCCTCGCGCGGTCCGTGTTATTGATGTTCGCGTGGACTTTGAGCCCGTGCCCTTCCGGGCGCCGCTGAAATTTGGCGGACGCGTGCTACGGCAGACCGATCTGGTGCATGTGACCGCCACCCTGGTGCGTCACGATGGCACAGCGTTTTCTGGTCGTGGCTCGATGCCGCTGGGAAATGTCTGGAGCTGGCCCACCTCCGGGCTGTCGGAACAGGACACCGCTGCCGCCATGCGCCTGTTTGTCCAACGGCTGGGCGAACATGTGACCGAGTCGCAGATCGACGGTCACCCCATCGAGATCGCGCTGGCCCTGCATGAGGACTTTGGCGAGTTGGCCGCGCGCGTGCAGGCAGAACTGGGACAGTCCGAGCCGCTCCCCACGCTCGCCCGGTTGGTTGCCGCAAGCCCCTTGGATGCCGCCATCCACGATGCGTTTGGCCGCTCCCGCGGAGCATCTTGTTTCGCGCTCACGGGGCCTGAAGAATTGCCCGGCGATCTGAGCCGGTTTCTCGGCACGGAATTCATTGACGAAACGCTCGATCGGTATGTCCGGTCGACCCCCGTACCGACGCTGCCGCTGTATCACCTGGTGGGGGGGCTCGATCCGCTAACGGCCGGGGATGTGGGGACACCGGTGCAGGATGGGTTACCCGAAACCTTGATCGACTGGATCCGCGCAGACCGGCTGACGCACTTCAAGATCAAGCTCGGCGGTCTGGATGGGTCTGCCGACCTGCAGCGGGTCTTGGCCGTGCATCGCGTCGTCAATGAGACGTGGGACACGCTGAACGGCCGGCCCGCACGGAACATCTGCTATTCGCTTGACTTCAATGAAGGCTGCTCGTCGATTCAGCTGGTCGTCGATCTCTTGCAGCGGCTGGATGAACTGCAACCGGAAGCATTGGCGCGAGTTGAATATATCGAGCAGCCGATGTCGCGCCGGATGCAGGACCGACCGGAGTTCCGCGTCGGTGCGGCCGCGGCCATCAAGCCCATTGTCATCGACGAGAGTCTCGACGGTCTCGAAGCGCTGGAACTGGCGCGGCGGCTGGGATACTCCGGCGTGGCGCTGAAGGCCTGCAAAGGCCTCAGTGAGTCGCTGCTGGTGGCCGCTGCCGCGCAGAAATGGGGACTGTTTTTGTGTGTGCAGGATCTCACCTGCCCAGGGGCCTCGTTTCTGCAATCGGCGGCGCTTGCGGCGCATGTTCCTGGTGTGGCGGCCATCGAAGGCAATGGCCGCCAGTATTGCCCCGGCCCCAACCGCGGCTGGGCGGAGCGATACCCCGGAGTGTTTAACGTGGTCGATGGGGGGCTGACGACCGCGGCCCTCGCGGAGGCGGGACTCGGATTCGACGCGTTTGCCGTCCCGTATCCGTAGGCCGCTCATCGCACTTCACGCGGGCATTGCGAAGTCTTTCAGACCATAACCTGTGCCTGTCGCTCCATTGTCGACAATGTCATGCCGGCCGTGTGGATCGAGTTGTGGGCTTGGCGAATTGACACCGGATGCCTGCCGCGCGTACTGTCCAGCGCACACTTCTTCGGCAGATGCGA
>JBGSIP010000932.1:0-3905 GCA_041742495.1 Planctomycetaceae bacterium | reverse complement strand
CGATTGCCCGTCTGTAGCGCCTGTTGAAGTTGCGCTCGGTCTCCAGGGAGCAACTCTCGAAAACGAAGTCACGTATACAGGGACTGGCCGCGCCTTGTATCGCCGATGGGATCCCGCCGCCGGCTTGATCTATGAGTTCTCTGGCGCGCTGCGACATACGCTGAAGATCCCCGTCGCGCTGCCCGTCGTACGTCAAGGGGCGACCCGTCGCGTTGCGATGCCGTTTCCGTCGGCCTTGTTGAGTGAAATGCAGTTGACGGTGCCCGACGCGCGAGTGGATGCAAAGCTGGAGAGCAGCGGCCGATTTGTCGGCGTCGATCTGGTCCGCAAGGCCCGCATTCGCACCGTGGAATCCGCAGGCAACCGGTCGGTGCTGACCGTGGCTCCGCTCAACCGCGCAGAAGTCGTGGCCTATACGGCGCTGGATCGCGGGGAACAGGTTGCCGTACTGGATTCGCTGACGGACGCTCAATTGGCCGTGGCGAATGGTCGGCTGGAGCTGGATATCCTGCAGACGATCGATCCGATTCAGGGCTCGACATCTTCCCTCGTCGCGGACCTGCCAGATGGCTTCCAGTTGGAAAGTGTCGAGGCCATTGATGGCGGCGTGGTGCTAAAGTCCAGTCCTGCCGTCGATGGGACGGACCGGCTGACGCTGGCGCTGGGGGCACCGTTGACAGCGCGGCTGAATTTGCGCTGGAAGCTCTTCATGGCCTCACCGGTTCCGGGGCGGCGGTTGGAAGTGGTGGGACTGTCGTTGCTGGGGGCCCGCTCGCAAACGGGGCTGCTCAGCGTGCAGGCGATTGACGGACTGATGCTGGTGCCGGTGGAATCCGAATCGCTCGGTGTGCGACCGATTCCCGTGGGGAGTACGCGGCGCGGCACTCCGGCGGACGCGGTCTTTCGCATTGATCAGCAGCCCTCGAACGCCATCTTTCTGGTCCAGGCCGCGCGGCCGGCGTTTGTTTGTACGCCGCGCTACACGGGCTGGATGCAGGGAGATCGCATTCACTGGCGCGTCGAACTGGCGATTGAAGTGACGCGCGGCAGCGTGACCGAACTCGATGTCGCCTGGGCGGGAGCCAGTGAACAGCGATGGCGATTGGAAGAGGTCGCCCCGATCGAAGTCGTCGACGCCGCTGACTGGTCACTTGATGATCGACTGTCACTCATACTCGCCGCGGCCACGCGGTCTCGTATGAGTGTGTGGATTGAGGCGTCACGCCCGGTTCCCGCCGAGGAGGGTTCGCTGTCGTTGCCGATGGTTTCGCTGCGGGATGCCGCGATGCTGGTTGGAACGGTGTCGCTGGAGCCGCGCCCTGGATCGCTGGTCACGTTTGGGGCCGGCGATGGAGCGACGGATGTCGATCTGGATGATCGGCAAGGGGGGGCCCTGCTGGGTGTCGGTCTGGCGACACAGGCGCAGCGACTGGTGCCGCCCGAGCAGACTGCGCTGAAGGTCTATTACCAGCCGGTGCCGACTCGCATTCAATGGCAATCCGAAATCTCGCTGCTGCCTGATCCGGCCGGATTGCTGGTCGATGAACAATTGCGGGTCACCATCGAAGGGCGCGGGCCGCGACAACTGATATTTGAGAGCAGCGACAAGATCGAGGATGGTACGGTTGAAGTGACACAGGCCAATGGGCAACCAGTGCTGGCCTTTGTGGAACATGTCGACCGCACCGAGGGGAGTCAGGTCGCATTGAAGTTTGCGGAACCGATCAGTGGAACCCTGATGGTCCGACGGCGTTATTTCCGCCCGCGGCCCGAGCGAACCGCTCAGCTCGAACTGGGACTACTGCGCCCTCTGGAAGCCACCAATCGAGGCTGCCGGGTGCTCACGGAGGCGTTCCGCGGCGTTGCCTATCAACCGGATGAATCCGTTTTTAAGGTCGTCACCCGCCCGGTCGTCACGTTGCAGGAACAACGAGTCCTGGAACTGGTCGCGGACGAAACGCCGGCCACACTGGTCGTCGCCGCCACGCTGGTCAATGAAATGAACAGCCCCGGGGCCGATCGTGTGGAAGCGTGCCTGGTGCAGGCCACTTTGGGGGTGGCCTCGAACACGCATCTGTCCATTGCGTGGACGTGGCGGCCGCGACAATCGAGCCTCGGTATTTCGCTCCCTCCCGGGTTGGGACTGCCAACAGCCGCCTATTGGAACCGGATTCCCCTGGATGCGGCCCGCTATCGCGTCGAAGCCGACGGACACCTCACCGTGGATCTTGATGATCCGCGGATTGTGCTCGATCGTTCGGGCACCTTGAGCTTGAAATTTGTTGTGCCTCCCAAGTCGGAAGCGAACTGGGGTGTGCGGCGGTGGGAAGTCGATCTGCCCAGATTGGGAACCAGTTGGTCAGAACGTACGACCTGGCTGGTGGAACTGCCGGCGTCGGAGAGTGTGGTCCATGTGTCGTCGGGCACTCAACTGGTGTCAGATTGGAAGTTTCTGGGCTGGCGCTTTTTGCGCGTCCCCAGCCGCGAATATCTGAGCAGCATTTTCGATCCGGAAGTGGCCAACTCATTGTTGGCCTCGGCTGGCAACGATCGCCGGTTATACGTGCTGGCAGAAGCAGGACCGACTGGCAAGTTGACGTTACGCACTTCGCACCGCGCGCTGGTCACGGTGCTCGCTTCTGTGTTCTCGCTGGCGATTGTGACGGCGTGGGCCCGCGGCAAGTTCACGTTGACCAGTTTTCGCGCTTTGTTTGCCCTGTGTGTTGCCGGTGCGTTGCTGGTGTCGTTCCCGCTGGCGGGGGAGATTCTGTGGCAACCTGCGGCGCTGGGCGGCTTGCTCGCCGTGTCGGCGTGGATGGTTGATCGCAGATATGCTCCGCGTTCGCGCGTCGCCGCCAAACCAGATCGATCGACGCTCACCCGGGGGCCGCGTGGCAACTCAAGTCTCGAACGACCATCGGTCCTGCCAGAGTTGCCCACGCGTCTGCAGGCCCCGACGCAGGCCTATGTGGGCGGCTCATCCGGAGCCAGTGGGTCGCGTCCTTCGGCGGGAGCACCGTGATGGTGGCCTGCCGTCGCGGCCTGTTGCCGTGCATGTTCGCGGCGCTGTTGTGGCTTGGGCTGGGGCTCACCGGCGATATGCCGCTTGCCGCGACGGGACTCTGGTGCCTATTGCCCGGGGGTATGGCGCGTGTCAGCGCACAGGAGCCAGCCGCGGAGACTCCGCAATTCCCGGTGTTACCGCCGGTGTTCCCCAACGTCTGGGTCGCACCGGAGGGGGTCGCGACGATTTTCGTCCCGGAGCAGCAACCCGAGCTGTGGCCGGCTGGCGATTGGATTCCCGTGCCGCCCGAGCGCGTGACGGCGCTAGTGGCCCGCCGTGCCATCGGGGACGCTGGCGATGCGATCACAGAGCCCGA
Source organism: Planctomycetaceae bacterium (assembly GCA_041742495.1). Lineage (GTDB taxonomy): Bacteria > Planctomycetota > Planctomycetia > Planctomycetales > Planctomycetaceae > JBGSIP01. The sequence continues at coordinate 525 of JBGSIP010000932.1, read as the reverse complement.
GCGATCGGTTTATCGGTTTCGGTGGCCTGAGGATGATGTGCTCGCCGGGACGCTGGAATGGACCTTGCCGCCGGCCAGATCTGAACGCCTTCAGGGAAGCGGCAACAACGCCAAGTCGGACGCGAGTGGGAGTCTCGCCCGGTGGGTCAACGTGGGCTCATTCTCTTATCCGCTGTCGGCGCTGACATCGCGCGCTGCCGTGAGTGCGACGAAGTCTTCCCGTCGACAGTCGGCGACCAGTGAGCCCGCCAGCGAATTGGCTTTTGGCCGCGATCAGTCGGGCCACGTCAGGCTGGTGTTGAATGACGTTTCGTCGGTGGTCACCGGTGCCTGGGGACCGGTCGTTGTGGCCGCCGATCCCGATGTGCTCGAACTGAACCTATTGCCGGCACAGATGACTCGGCTGGAAATTGAAGTTCCCGCCGCGCGGACGTTGCGCCCTTCAAACGCCGTGGTTCTTGATAGTCGCGAAGCCGCAGACAGTTACCGGCTGTGGACGCTGTCGGTGATCGACCCGCATCAGCC
>JBGSIP010000931.1:0-1583 GCA_041742495.1 Planctomycetaceae bacterium | reverse complement strand
CACTCACGCGGCCCCGGCGACGACCGAACTTCCGCGCCTGCGGATGCGGTTTGGCGGCGAAGGGGACGCTGTTGAGGAATTCAATTATCGGCCGATGCCCGTGCTGGTGCCGCTCTCCTTGATGCTGGCCGTGACCGGTTTGACCGCCTTCATCGGGGCGGTCGGTGTGGTCATTTCCGCCGTGGCCCTCATGGTGGCTGTGCTCGCGCGGTGGAAGGTGAAGTCGGGATTGGGTCAGTACAGCGGCCTGGGTCTGGCAACGTTCGCTTTGCTGGTCTCTGCGACCACCACGTTTGGGGGCATCGCCCAACAGGCCTACCTGTATCACACGGAAGTCCCCGAGGGGTTTCAGCGGGTCAGTTTCTCGCGAGAAATCGCTTCGTATCCCGTCCAGACCTTCGATGCGCAGAACTTCATCCACAAGGAAGTTGCCAAACTGCAGGATCGCAATGTCTTCTTAAAGGGCTATGTCTATCCCCAGCGGGAGACGATTGGCCTCACCCAGTTTCTGCTGCTCAAGGATACTGGGGAGTGCTGTTTCGGCGGACAGCCGAAGCCGACCGACATGATTCTGGTGGAGATGCAGAACGACGTGAAAGTGAACTACCGCGAAGGCTGCGTCGCCGTGGCTGGCAAGTTCAAGATTGAACCGAGCATCACGGAAGAGGGGCTGCAGCCCGTGTATCGGCTGGAATGCGTGCGTTTTGGCCCCTCCCGCTCGTCGTTCTAGCCTCGCAGAGACCATCTGAGCTGATCCACCATTCCCCCGCGCGGGGATGTCCGCTAGAACGGAGGCCAGAAGGCCTCGTTCCGCCCCTTCCCGGGGGCTTGCCAGCGGAAGGAATCAGCGTGCACGAGTCGACCGTTCCCCCGGACGCTACGGATCACCACCAGGCACCTGCGACAGCCGCGCACGCTCCCCCACCTGACGATGCCAGCCTGGCCGACGAGAATCGGCAGCTTTACTTCCCGGCTCCCGGAGAGCAGCAACTCACCTGGCGGGCGACTCTGGCTGGTTGTCTCATCGGCAGCGTGGTCTCGTGTACCAACATCTACATGGGACTCAAAATCGGGTGGACGTTTGGTGCGTCCATTATTACCGCCGTGCTCGCCTATGCCCTGTTCGATCTGCTGGGCCGGCGGCTGTCGGTTCTTGAAGTGAACTGTGCACAAACCTCGGGGTCGGCCGCGGGCTACATGTCGTCTGCGGCGGGACTGGTTTCGTCCGTCCCGGCCATGATGCTGCTGGGAACTCCGATTCCGTGGCAGTACCTGTTCCCGTGGGGTATTGCGACGGCGTTTCTGGGGGTCTTCTTTGCCGTTCCGCTGCGCCGGCAAGTGCTGCTGCATGACCGGCTGCGGTTCCCCTCGGGACTGGCCACCGCCCAGACGATCTCCGCGATGTACAGCGAAGCCAGTGAAGCCACCGCCAAAGCAAAGGTACTGCTGTGGACCGGTGGCATTTGTGCCGCCTTGACTCTGGCCAACTACTTTGTGCCGCAGATTCAGGAACCACCCGTGCACGAGTGGCTGACGATCGCGGCGGTGTCGCTGCCGTTTCTCGCCCCGCTGGCAGGCGCACT
>JBGSIP010000930.1:0-4748 GCA_041742495.1 Planctomycetaceae bacterium | reverse complement strand
GCTCAGGTAGAAGTCGCCGAGTTTGTTGTACGAGACACTGAGGTCGCGTTGCCAGTCGGTGTTGTCGGGGGCGAGCTTGGTCAGTCGTTCGGCAATCGCCAGATCTTTGAGATAGAAGTCGCGGGCGGTGTCTGGTTCGCCGAGTTGCCGGTGGAAGTCGCCGAGTTTGTTGCAGGAGACACTGAGGTCGCGTTGCCAGTCGGCGTTGTCGGGGGCGAGGGTGGTCAGTCGTTCGCGCATATCAAGAGCGAGTTGATAGAAGTCGCGGGCGGTGTCTGGCTCGCCGAGTTGCCGGTGGAAGTCGCCGAGTTTGCTGCAGGAGACACTGAGGTTGCGTTGCCAGTCGGTGTTGTCGGGGGCGAGGGTGGCCAGTCGTTCGGCAATTGCGAGGGCGCGTTGGTAGAAGTCGCGGGCGGTGTCTGGTTCGCCCATGCTCATGGTCACATCAGCCAGCCACGTGTTAGTCCTCCAGCACTGTTTGTCTGTGTTCTCGTGTGGTTCTGCGACTGCCTTCAAACGCTCTGTCAATTGGAGTGCGATCTCAAAGTGCCTTCGAGCAACCTGCACGCCCTCGTAACTGTTCGCACGTACCCCCAACGCCAACTGAGTCCCACATTGCAAGTCCAGCGCTTCCGCCCACTCTGGATCCCTCTTCAGCAGCTCATCCCCCAAACGAAGGGCTTCGGCATAGTCGCCTTTGGAATGCCGCAACCGAATGGCTTCCAGCAAGGGATTCAGTTCCCGCCGCAACCCTCGCTGCCGTTCCGCGGCCAGGAAATCGGCTCGTTCCAGCAGCGAGGCTTCCTGACGGGTCACGTACTTGAGTGCTTCGTCATCACCCTGCTCCTGCAGGATGCGAATCAGTTCGACGAACTCACTGGATGCCTGCCCCGCTTCCACCGTCTGTGTGATGCTGGTCAAGAACGCGTCAATCTGCGTCAGCCGTTGCTGGCGTGCCTCCGACGCCTCGCGCCGACAAACTTCGCGCTGCTGCCAGTCGGTGACTCGCTCGGCAGCGCTCAAGTCTCGTTGATAGGTTGCCTCAATGGTTGTTTGCAATGCTGAGCGGATTTGCTGAGGATTGATCACGCTCAACTGCTGTTCAATCAACGCTTGCTGTTGGCTCGCCGCGTCGACGACGACCTGCTTCATTTCGGCCAGACCTTGATTTGTTTCCCGCCGGGTAGTGTTCAGCGTACTCCACACGCCGATACCAACCGCCAACAGGGCCATCAGCGCGGCCACGACCAGTTGTTGCCAGCGTCGAAACGATGCCTGGAGCAACTTCAGCTCATCTTTCAGTTGCTCGACCCTGAGCGCTACGCCTTGAGCATCACGGATGGGATGCCACAGTTCCGGCTGTTGTTCCAGACTCGCACGCCACTGGCGCTGCAGCTCTCGAAGTTCTGACTGATACAGCGCCGGGTCTGCGACGCCGGCCGATGCGAGAGGCAAATCAAGCTCTGCCATCGGCGTATCTGTTTGATAACCCTCGTCCGCAATCAAGATCCAGATGCGCTTGCGGCGGTTGTCCTGCCACTTCTGGCGGGCGTAGCAGAGTTCATACTGCGTAAAAGAGACACGACCGAACGTTTCGTCAGCGTGGCGCGGTTCCGCTCCATATCCGAATCCGACCAGATGAACCAAACCAGAGCAGGTATCGATCTTCTCACGCAACATCGCCTTCACGTCGCCCGCTTCGGTGCCGAAGACGTCCTGCCAGACTGGCTCGTACCCCAACCGGCTAAGAATGTTCGCGACGATTTGGCGAGTCGATCCCAGCTCTTTGCTCACTGCCGAAATGAAGATTCGTGGCTTCATCCGCGTCCCCATGTGTCGCAAAGTGGATAACCGATCGCCCGACCTGTGGCCCGCGAGCGCGCCAGACTTTGACAACCCATTGTCATTTTTTCGGCCTCTCTCGCTGCCCATCAGGTTTGTTCGCGCAGCATATCCAGCACGGAACGCACCGTGGTACTCACCGGTTCACCCCCATTTGTGAATCCCTGATGAACTTCCTCCGCTGTCAACCACCGGTTCTCGGGCCGACTTGAAACCAGTTGCCGGGTGTTGTGGGAAGTGAACTCCGCAGCAAAGATCTCGAGGGTATAGGCCGTCATCACCCGGGCCCCTTCCGGATGCACGAAAGAAAGTGTGTCACCCATTTCCGCCCCTCACCGAGGGGGCGGCGGTGAATCCGGGCTCAGTCAAGACCCGTGGCAAATCGATCACGTGACTCCTCCGTGATCGCCAGCGGCCCTGTCAGCCATGTGCCCCTGGGCAGCCCGGCAATCTTTCACTGCGGTTCGCAGGATTGAACTGGAAGAATAGCCTTGCACCAACTCCCAATCAGCGGCAAGGACATGCACATTCTTCTTGCGGGAGCAGTTCCATACCGCGTGGCAACGTCAAGACGCGACACGGAATCCTGAAGACTTACCTCGCCTCTTCGGGCATCCAACTTTCAACCTGGCAATTGTGATCGATCCGATCTCAGCGTATCTCGGAGACATCAATGCCAACTCGAACTCCCAAGTGCGTGCGGTCTTGGCCGAGCAGCGGACGGCTGCAGCCGGAACCGCGATCAAGGAGCGTCAATTGTACGTTCCCGCTCAGACCATCGAAGACATGCTGCCCCATTGCCCCAATGATGAATGGCGGCTGCTGATCTGCCTAAGCAGGTACCTTGGACTACGAGTTCCCAGCGAACCACTTTCCCTCCGGTGGAACGACATCGACTTCGAAAATCAGCGTCTTCGAGTTCCGTCGCCGAAGACGGAGAAGTCAGGCAAGTCCTTTCGCAATGTTCCCATCGTTACGGAAGTCCGTCGATACCTTGATCGTGTCTGGGATGCCGCCCCACCAGGCGCGGAATTCGTGCTTCATCGAATTCGAGAACGGATGACCATCCAACGCGGATTCTGGCAGGCCACGAATCTGCTAACGCATCTGGAGCGAATCATCGGACGGGCTGGTCATACCACGTAGCCGAAACTCTGGCACAACCTGGGAAGTTCCTGCCAGACCGACCTGGCCCGTCGATTTCCCTCACATGTCGTTTGTGAATGGCTGGGAAATTCGGAGGCGATTGCGGCGGCCCACTACCTGCAGACGACGGCGGCAGACTTTGACCTCGCCACCTCAGAAACAAGCCACCTTCCGGTTGCGAAAACTGACGCTGAACGGAGGGCGCAGAATCGGGCGCAGAACCTGCCGGAATAGGGGGGAATCGGGCGGCAACCTCAGTCGGCCCCCAATAGAAAAAGCCCTGAAATTCAGGGCTTTTCTTCACGATGCGACTCGTTGCGAAAACGGTCATTGGAGGATAGGGGACTTGAACCCCTGACCTCTTGCATGCCATGCAAGCGCTCTCCCAGCTGAGCTAATCCCCCTGGGTTTCCACGGGACTTTATCGGCCGACGTGGGTGCCTTGCCGAAGTGAATTCGGCACTGCGGAGAGGACGTTATCAGCGATTCGACCAATTGTCAACGACCGACGCTCGGCGGTTCTGCTCTATTCCCGGATCTCTTTCGCTCGCCACAAGCCTCTATCTGGCCTACAGTTACCAACGACTAACTGCGAGTTCTCCGCCGTCCTCCTCGTCGGACGATCGCACTCTGTTGATCCTCTGTCGGTGGGGGGACGTTGAGGGGGAACCAGTTCTCGGGGCGATGAGTGTTGCCCCTCATGGGTGGTTTTCGTCGAGAGACGACCGGCTCGGCCTCCGGATCAGCTTGGCTGCGGCAAATCACGTCGCGGCCGGATCATCCGTTCGCCGAGGCCCACGCGTGGTCGGCAACTGCCGATGTCCTCGGACTGAACAGGGCAGGGCAAGGCCAACTCTGATGACGCAAAATCTCCCGCTTGAGTCCGATTCCGGAATCCTTCTCGATGCGGCCACGTTTGACTACGGGCTACTTCCCATCCTCGACCGGGTCACGCCCGAGCGGCCATCGCCCCGGCGCCGCGCCAGTCCTCACACCTAAGCAGCACATGTCCGACACCATACCCTCCGAGCAGAGCCCAGCGGACGGGACGGAGCCCCGCCGCGATGCCTTTCAGAGCTCGCTGCTGGGCCGTGCTTATCGAGCACTGGGTCCATTGGCCGGCGCACTCATCCTCGACGCTACCGACTTGCTCACCGCTGGCCCCATCGGACTGGTCATTGGACTTCCCATCGGAGCCGCCGTCGGCTGGTGGCTCACCAGTTTTCACAGGCTGACCACGGCTGCTCGTGTCGGCTTCACGACCTTGGCTGCCGTGTACTGTTTTGTACCGTTCACGGAACTGATTCCTGTGGCCACCTTGCTGGCGGTCGGCGGGCGTTTTCTCGACGCGGATCCTCTGCAGGAAGATCCCCCGATCGACGAACCGCCCCCCGACGAGCCCACAAGTTCAGCTCACGACATCAGGGAACGTCTGCCCGACTGACCTCGGTCCCCCGCTCCGCGCCACAGGTATTCACTTCTGCATCAGGTAGCCCAGCAGGTCCCGCTTCTGTTCGGCCGACAGCTTATCGAGCAAACCTTCAGGCATCAGCGACTTTCCCGTCGCCTGCCGTTCCACCACTTCGGCTCGCGGCACAAGCACCTGCTCACGATCGGTTTGAATTGTCACCACGCCATCCGTATCGCCGATCACCACCCCGACCAGCGTCTGCCCGCTCTCAAGAACAATGACCGACGTCCGGAACTGGTTCGGCACCATCCGGGACGGATCGAGAATGTTCTCCGCGAGATACAACAGA
>JBGSIP010000929.1:0-4248 GCA_041742495.1 Planctomycetaceae bacterium | reverse complement strand
GGCGATCCAGACCGCACCCCCGGCGGCAGAACGGGTGCTCGTCGTGGCACACAACCCCACACTGCAGGAGGTTGTGTCCGACTGGATGGGCGAACCCGTGCATGTCGCCACGGGGACCATCGCGATCGCCCAGATTTCAGAGCCGTGGTCCGACTTCCAGGTGCGCGCCCCACGGAGTGTCCAAGCGCTGATCCGCCCGCGCGAAATCGATCTCTAACGCCACTGGTTCAGGTCTGGGCCTTCGGCGCGAAGAATCGCCTGCATGGGAGAGATTCTGGCTTTCTCGGCGGCGACGGGCTGCCGGTGGGCATCCAGCGTCACGCGGTACAGCGTCAGGCGTTCTCCGGCCATCGGTTCGGCCGCGCTTTGGGCCAGTACCTCGGTTTGTCCGTATCGCTCCAGCAACGGGGCATACAAGGGCGACGAGAGCACGCAGACTGCGGGTGAGGCAATCCGCGCGTCGAGCAAATAGGACGCGTTCTGCAGTGGCTGGCCTCGCTCGGCCAGATAGAACTGCGCGAGCATGCCCCGGTGGGAACCAGCTCCCAGATCGACGTACACAGGTGCATCCGCGGGGGGCGCGGCTCGTAGTGATTTGAGCAGCGCCACGTCAGCCCGCCACCGGTCGACATGCCAGCCGGCATACAGATGGCCAAAGCAAAAGCACACCACGAACACGCCCACCAGGGTCCCCAGTGCGCGGTGCGGCGAACGGGATTGGCTGCCCATCGCCAGTGTGATCCCCAGCGTGGGGGCAGCGAGAGCCATCACTGGCAACAGCCACATGGGAGCGCGATCGCCACGCACCGACAGCCATGCCACCACGATGAGGGGCGTGGCGATGGTTGCCAGTGACCACGCCGGATGCCGCCACGTGCGGGACCACGAACGATACCAAGCGTAGGCGACTGACAACCCAAACGGAGCCAGCAGGGCCCACGGTGCCAACGCATGCAACAGGTAATGGTGGTGCTTTCCGCTGGGGATCGTGAAGACCAGGGGCACACACAGGGCCCAGCACCACAGCAATCTTTCGGGGCTGCCCGCCTGCTGCCACGCCATCCGCCGTGTGACCCAGAACGCCGACGGCATAAACACAACCCATGGCGCAAGCATCCACACGAGGTTGACGGGGTAGTACCACACCGGCTCGTTGATGGCACCGTAGGCGCCATTCACCCGGCCACCCAAATCGAAGAACCACAGGTCGACCACATCGGGATAGCGCTGCCAGACCAGCAGGGGCCACGCGGCCGCAATCGCCACCACGATGCCGACACCCCATACCCAGGCATAGCGCGAAATCCGTGGCCAGTCGCGCGTGAGCAGCAAGAAGGCGATGATTGGAATCGTCGCCATTGCCGCGCCGAAAATCAGTCCCTTGACCAGATTCGTCAGCCCCACCAGTGCAAACAGCAGGACCATGCCGGAAGAGCGTCGACCAATCAGCATGGCGACGAGTGATTGAGGCGGCGCGTCGGCTACTTCATGCGTCTGGGGAAACTCCAGTCGCACAAACTGCCAAACGGCCGCCGTCACCAGTCCACACAGATAGATTTCGTCTTCGGCCAGCCAGGCATACCGCGTGAATTGGGCCATCGTCGCCAATATCAATCCCGCCGCGACGCCGTGAGCCCGACCGAACAACCGCGCACCCATCGCAGCGACCATCAGTACGATGGCGGTTGCTACCAGCACGTTGCCCAGCCGCGCGACCATCAACGAATCGGCGTGGCCAAACAGGCTGGCCAGTCCCACAGAAATCCACTGGGGCAGGGGGGGGCTTTCCAGCCACGGACCTTCGCCGTTCTTGGGCACCAGGAAATCCCCATCCGCCAGCATGGCGCGTGTCGATTGGGGCAAGACGGCTTCGTGAATGCTCAGCGGTCGCCCACTGATCAGGCAAATGCCAAACAGCGGCAGGCAGACGGCCAACAAAATGGCTGCGTCCAGACGCTGCAGGCGCGAGTTGGCGTCTGAAGAAGGGCGGGCGTTCATGGCGACTCCAAAACCACAGGAGAAGACGCAGAGACAGGCACCAGCCGTAGGCCGGCTGGCAAAGAAGAGTCGTCCGACGGGCATTCCGCGACCGGCGTCTGGCGGGCCGCAGCCAGTGGCACTTCCGCGACGTGCACCGGAGCAAGCTCCAGCGTGGCTACGAGGGCCGGATGATCGGAAGCTGTGTTGCGCAGCACGTCTGCTGACAACACCCGCAGACCCCGCACCAGCATCCAGTCGACGCCGTGCTCCACAGGATCCACTGGCTTCGTTCGCGCAGTCAGCATGCCAGGGGCCGTTGTGCTGTCAGCCGTGTTCTGGGTCTCGCCAACATCACGCGGCGTGGCGACCGCGTGTGCATCGACAACATCAGGTTGCGCCAGCAACTGTTGCATCAGCGGATCGCTGGCACCGGTGTTCAAGTCCCCCAGTAGCACGCAAGGGGCCTGCAACGCCCGAAATAGCTCCGTCACTTCACGCAGTTGCGCCACGCGATCGGTGCGCACATCCAGGTGAGTGGCAATGACGCGTAGCGGAGTCCCATCGAACAGGCGAAACGTCAGCAACGAGGCATGGCGGAATCCGCGACCCGTGGTGCAGACCATGGGCACATGCGACCGTGCGGTGACTTCGACGCGCGACAACAGCGCGCTGCCAAAGTGATCCAGCCCATACCGGCGTTCGGTCGGCAGGAACATCCAGTGGCTTTGCCACAGCGTGGCAAGTTGCTCCGCCTGTGACGTATGGCCCCACCAGTCTGGTCCCCGTACTTCCTGCAAAAAGGCGACATCGACGAAGGGCTGCAGCACATCGGCGGTCGCAGAAAGCCGGCGCGTACCGTCGCTCCCCTTGCCGCTGTGAATGTTGAAGGTCGCAAGTCGAAATTGCGCCGGCAGGCGGGCGGCAACAGGATGAGCCGTCTGACCTTGGAGAGGACGCTGCGTTGAGGGGTCCGCTGGCTGACGGTCGGACCACACCAATCCTGTGGCGACCAGCATCAGAGACAGACCGGCAGTCATCCGCCAGTCGTAGAGCAAAGGCCACCGGCGCGAAGGGTCGGGGGCCGCATGGCGCGACGAGTCCCAGAACACAAAAATGCCCTCCCTGGCGAACACGGCACCTCATCCGTGAAGTGCTGTCTTCGGCGTTTCCGCTCGAAGGAGGGATACTAGGAAACGCTAGCCGCTGTGGTCAATCCCGCGGAACATTCTCTTCGGAGGATCACGAGAATTGTCTCCCGGCTACGAATTGTCGTCTCGTCTCTGCCGAGTCGCATGACGGGTCTGGAACGCCGGTTCCAGTGTCGGCCACACTGGCAACGCTTCACGTTGTGTATTCGGAATTCAGTCGCACATATTCGGCCGTCAGGTCACACGTCCAGATGCGCGCCGCTGCTGGCCCATGAGGCAGGGCAATCGTCATGTCGACTTCTCCCGTCGCCATCGCGGACGAGACCGCATTGAGATCGCAGTCGGTTGGACTCCCTGCGGCAAACACACACACGCCATTGATCGTCAAGGTGACTTCCGCTTCACTGGCAATCAATCCCGAGCGCCCGCAGGCAGAGACCACTCGTCCCCAGTTGGGATCATTCCCCGTGATCGCGGTCTTCACGAGTGCGTCGTCAGCCACCAGGCGACCGAGTCGATGTGCGTCCGCCACATTCGATGCTCCGGTGACTTGAATGGTGACAAAGTGCGCGGCACCTTCCGCATCGCGCACAATCGCCTGAGACATCGCTTCGCAGGCTTCGCGAATCGCGGCGGCCACTGCGGGGTCGTTATCATCGAGCCCTGCCTGTTGAGCGCTGACTGCAGCGCCATTGGCGAGCAAGATCACCGAATCGCTGGTGCTGGTATGCCCCTCCACGCTGATGCAGTTGAAGGAGACATCCACGGCCGCGCGCAGCAATCGTTCCGCCGCCGCTGGCGACAGTGACGCATCTGTGAGCACAGCGCACAGCATGGTGGCCATGTTCGGTGCAATCATGGCCGCCCCTTTCGCAAAGGCCACGACGGTGCGCGGTCCACTGCGCGTCTGCACTGTCATCGACACGGTTTTGGGAACGGTGTCTGTGGTCATGATGGCGGCGGAAGCGGCCGCACAGTGTGCGACGGTCGTGCCCAGCGCCGCCACTGACGCCGGCGCCCCGTTGACAATGCGTTCCACAGGCAACATGCGACCAATCACACCGGTCGAACACACGAGCACATCGTCGGCGGAGCAGGGGAGTGCCGCCGCGACGGCCGC
>JBGSIP010000928.1:0-1654 GCA_041742495.1 Planctomycetaceae bacterium | reverse complement strand
GCCGACGTTGCCGCGAACGAACACGCGACCTCCACTGCCGCCTCGCGCGGTGAAATCGCCACAATTGCCACGCACTTCGATCTGGCCGCCGCAGATGCCACTGGCCAGCCGATCGCCGACGTCACCTTCAACCCAAGCTTGTCCGGAACTCCAGCCGTTCAACAATCCATGCACGCGGGACGCATTGCGGAAGACGACGGCCGGGCCTACCGCATCCTCCGCCGTTGTTGCTTCCATCCGCGACACTTCGGCAACTTCCCCCAGCGGGCGCTGGCCACTCCCCACGTCGACCACGGTGGTGACCAGCGCCGCCATGTCTGCGGCCAGCAGCAAGTCAGCCGGCAGGCGCGAAGCATCGACGTGTTCGCACGTGGTGAAAGAGATTTGCAGCGGCATGTGAACCCTGTGGCCAGAACACAATTGCGTCGCAGTCGCCGCACCCGCAAGTCGACAGGACGGGCCTCGCACCGAGTGTAACCGGTTACCAATCGGATGCCAGAACGGTCCCCCCCGCGATCGTCATCGTTCATGACCGCGGTGTGGGGAATTCGCACGACTTGTTGCCTTTTCGCAACATGACTCCACCCGAGTCTTTAACCGCAGACTGCCTTGCTCACCAGATTTCGCCCGTTTACCCGACCAGCAGGCGATCCACCACCTGGCAGCACGCCCCGTCTCCGCCGCGGCATCTCGTTTGCAATCCCGTTCGTCGGGCCGTGCAATTGTCGGTGACGAAGTTCCGAATCGTCGCTGACCTAGCTGGGGAGCTGCCGCGGTGTTCGCTGTTACTGAATTCACAAACCGCACCGACCTGGAATCGATCCGCGAGACGTGGCACGAACTGCGTCGCCGACAGATAGCCCCCCTCCCCCAGCAGGATCTCGACTGGCTCTTGAACGAGTGGGCCCCCGCCTCCAAGCAACGGCCCCGGGTGCTGGCAGTCAGCGTGGCCGGAAAAATCATTGGACTGCTGCCGCTGGCCGAAACCATTGAACGTTCGCACTTCGGAGCCCGCCGCGTGCTCTCGGCCTGGGGCCCCGCCTGGCTGATCCACTCGTGTGTCGGACCCAACGTGGCCGCCACATTGGTGGGCGCGATCCGCTACCTGCACGACCAACGACAGACTTGGGATACCCTTGAGTTGACCGGAGTCGATCACGCCGGAACCGACCATGGCCGCACTCGCAATGCGTTCCACTGCGCTGGTCTGACGGCCGAAGAAATCAAAGGGCCCCGTCGGGCCGTGCTTGAACTGGCCAACCTGTCGACACCCGCGGGACACGTCTCTGCACGTGCAAGCTCCTTGGGCGGCAGGCTGATCACCACCGAAACCGCCGCCGACTGGCGCTACTCCGCAGGTGCCCAGTCGTTCCACTGGGTCGAGGGCTCGCGCTCCGTGGCCACGGTTTCTCTCTGGATACCCACTGGTGATTCCGCCGCCACCACGGCCTACATCGGCCCCATCGTCCAGACCACCTCGGCCGAGACTCGCCACACCGGATCCCTCACGCGCGCTCTCCTGCAGCACTGCGCAACACTGGGGGTCACCCATGCCGAACTGCCTGCAACAATGGCCCTCGCAGCCGATTACGAAGTCCCGCGGTTTGTCGGCGGATGGACCTACCGACGGCGGCAGTGGCGACTCCCGTTCCGC
>JBGSIP010000927.1:0-3003 GCA_041742495.1 Planctomycetaceae bacterium | reverse complement strand
GACTTGCTCGGCGATCTGCAAAATTTGTGCTTCGGATTCGACCGAGCAGGGACCAGCCATCACACCGACGTGGCCGGCACCCACTTTCAGGCTCCCCACGCTAACGAGCGTTGGTTCGGGCTTGGTTTCGCGGGAAGCGATCTTGTACGACGCGAGAATCGGCAGGACTTTGTCGACCCCTTCCATGGATTCGAACTGGTCCAGATCTTTGGTGCGTTCGTTCCCCACCGCGGCGACCACCGTACGTTCCTCGCCCCGGATGATATGGGCCTTGAGACCCAGCGATTCCACGCGGCTGGCGATGCTCTGGACCAATTCGCTGCTGGCCGTGGCCTTCATCACAATAATCATGGCGTTCTTCTCCGGCCGGCTCTTGGCGGGGTCGGCATCCGCAACCGTGGTCGAATTCGTCGCGGCAGCAGGCTGGGCTGACCGGACGCAGGGAAGGATAGTCCCCGGATGTGGTTGGATCACAGCGGTCATGGAACAGTGCTTTCGTGACGCGGCACCAATGAAAAAAGACCCCGGAATCGGTCGGATTCCGGGGTCTTTGGATGCATCTAGGCAGATCGCCGGCGGGCGAACAGACTCCGGAATCGGTCAGGCAAATCGCCAGCCGAAATTCGCAAAGTCAATTTCAAACGCCGGAGCCAACGTCATGACAGCACTTTCGTTCCTGTTCCGAGTACGCTATCGACCCGGTCAGGCGTTCGTCAATTGCCCCTGACGAGCTTGCCGTGAATCTGCCTGAAATTTCCGTGCTGCCAAGTGGCCCTGAGAACTGGACTGGCAGCCGGATGGACGGTTGGACAAGTGATCGGGCCAATGGGTTCGCTTGAGGCAGACGTGTTTGTCCCGCGCCGAGCGAAAATTTTGTCGCAGGCTGGGGTGAGAATCCCGGACTCACAGCGCTGCCGGCCTAAGATCCGTCATCTTGAAGGCACATTCCACAGCAAGGCCAGCATGGGCTATCGCAATTTGCAACAGGCGGTGGCGGATCTCGAACGCCATGGCCAATTGCGCCGCATTCCGATCGAAGTCGATCCTCGGCTCGAAGCGGGGATGATTCAGCGGCGAGTCTGGGCTGCCGGCGGACCGGCGCTGTTGTTTGAGCGGGTCCGTGGGACTCGCTTTCCGCTGCTGGCGAACCTGTTTGGCACTGCCGATCGGGCGCGGTTTCTGTTTCGAGATCGGTTGGCGGCGGTGCGCCGGCTGGTCGAATTGAAGGCCGATCCGGCGGCGGCGCTCAAACATCCGTTTCGAGCGGCCGGCTTGTTGCCTGTCGCTTGGTCGATGCTTCCCAAACGAGTTCGTTCTGGACCCGTGCACGCAGAGACAGTTTCTCTCAGCGAACTTCCCGCGGTCACCTCGTGGCCGCGCGATGGGGGGCCGTTTGTCACCCTGCCGCAGGTCTATTCTGAAGACCCCGCTGCTCCGGGGCTCATGAAGAGCAACCTGGGCATGTATCGCGTGCAGTTGGCCGGGAATGAATTTCTTCGCGATCGCGAAGTCGGCCTGCACTACCAAATTCATCGCAGCATCGGCGTTCATCATGCGCGGGCCATTGCCCTGGGCCAGCGACTGCCCGTCAACATCTTTGTCGGCGGCACTCCCGCCATGACACTGGCGGCAGTGATGCCGCTTCCTGAAGGACTCTCGGAATTGATGTTTGCGGGGGCGCTGGCCGGACATCGCATCCCCATGATTGCCAATCCTCACGGGGCCAGCGTGTATGCGGAGGCGGACTTTTGCATTCAGGGAACCATCGATCCACATCTGACCAAGCCCGAAGGCCCATTTGGAGATCATTTGGGCTACTACAGCCTCGCTCATGAGTTTCCGTTTCTGCAGGTCGAGCGTGTGACCGCGCGACCGGGGGCCATCTGGCCGTTTACCACAGTGGGGCGGCCGCCTCAGGAAGACACCACGTTTGGGCAGATCATCCACGAGATCACAGGCCCCGTGATTCCCGCCGTGCTCCCCGGTGTTCGCGCCATCCATGCTGTCGATGAAGCGGGCGTGCATCCACTGCTGTTGGCGATTGGCAGTGAACGTTATGTGCCGTACGGCAGCCACCGCACGCCGCAGGAATTGCTCACGCTCGCACATGCGATCCTGGGACAGGGGCAGTTGTCGTTGGCGAAGTATCTGTTGATTGTCGCCGGCGAAGACGATCCGGCACTGGACATTCACGACATCGGGCAATTTCTGCGTCACCTGCTCGCGCGCGTCGACTGGCGGCGGGATCTGCACTTCTCGACGGCGACGACGATCGACACGCTGGACTACTCCGGCGCAGGATTCAATGCGGGGAGCAAGCTTGTCATCGCTGCGGCAGGACCTCCTGTTCGAGAACTGCCGCTGGAACTGACATCAGCGCTGCTGCCGGCGGGATTTCATTCGCCCGCCGTTGCGGCACCCGGTGTGCTGGCCATTCAGGGACCACCATCGCCGGCCACGCGGGGCGGCGAGGCAGACGACGTGCGCCAGTTCTGCGAAGCGATTCCGGTGGACCACCCGTGGAACCGATTTCCGCTATGGGTGATCGTCGACGACAGCCGATTCACGGCGGAGACCCTGCGGAACCTGTTGTGGGTCACCTTCACCCGCTCGAATCCGGCTGCCGATGTCCACGGCGTGGGGGCCACAACGGTTGCCAAACACTGGGGTTGCCGCGGGGCTCTGGTGATCGACGCCCGCAGCAAGACCTGGATGGCCCCGGCGCTCGAAGAAGATCCAGTGGTGGTGCAGCGCGTCGAACAAATTGCGGCTGGTAATGGTCCGCTGGCGGGGCTCTTCTAAGGCCCGCACCTTGGCCAATCGCAGTGCGTCGGGTGTTCCGCAAGTTTGCAACGAAAGCCTGTCGTCGACGAGAGCCATCGTGAGCGTGGCCGCCAGCACATGGTCGTTCAATTTAGAGGCTGGAAGGCCACCAGCGGGCGTGTGCGCACGGCCGCTGGTGCCGACAATGGCTCAGCGTTGACCGCCACCAGGTCCGCCACC
>JBGSIP010000926.1:0-2752 GCA_041742495.1 Planctomycetaceae bacterium | reverse complement strand
GCAGCGCACAAAGCCTGCCTGCCAATCGGCGTCGGTCATTTCGGTTCCGTCCGGCTTGAGCCAGTAGATATCCTTAATGCCGGCGCCGCGAATGGGGCGGCCCGCCAGGAAACGTCGGCGGCGGAAGACCGGCTGATCCTTTCGCAGGCGAATCAGCTTTTTCGTGAACTCCAGCAGTTCCTGTTGATCATCCGTCAGTTCCCAGGAGAGCCAACTGAGTGCATTATCCTGGCAATAGGTGTTGTTGTTGCCTTGCTGGGAATGTCCTCGTTCGTCGCCGGCCAGCAGCATGGGAACTCCCTGTGACAGCAGCAGGGTTGTTAAAAAGTTCTTCTGTTGACGTGTGCGTAGGGCGAGGATTTGTGGATCCTCGGTCGGGCCTTCCGCGCCACAGTTCCAACTGTCGTTGTTGCTGCAGCCATCACGGTTCTCTTCGCCGTTGGCCTGGTTGTGTTTGTCGTTATAGGAGACCAGATCACGCAGTGTGAACCCGTCGTGGCAGGTGATGAAGTTGATGCTGGCGGTCGGTTGGCGACCATCCCAGCGATACAGGTCAGCAGAGCCGGCCAATCGCGTGGCGAACTCACTGGTGGTGCCACCATCCCCCTTCCAGAACCGCCGCATGGCGTCGCGATAGCGGCCATTCCATTCAGTCCAGAGCACGGGGAAATTGCCCACCATGTAACCGCCGGGTCCCAGGTCCCAAGGTTCCGCGATCAATTTGACCTGCGACAGGACCGGGTCTTGGTGGATGATGTCGAAGAACGCGCTCAGGCGGTCGACATCATGCAGTTCGCGAGCGAGGGTGGCGGCCAGATCAAAGCGGAATCCATCCACGTGCATTTCCAGCACCCAGTACCGCAGGCTGTCCATAATCATCTGCAGTGTGAATGGATGTGACACATTCAGCGAATTGCCGCAGCCCGTGTAGTCCATAACGTAACGCGGATCGGGCGCTCGCCGATAGTAAGCTGGGCTGTCGATGCCTCGAAACGACAGCGTGGGACCGGTGTGATTGCCTTCGGCCGTATGGTTGTAGACCACATCCAAGATCACCTCGAGTCCCGCGGCGTGCAGCGCTCGCACCATGGATTTGAACTCTTGTACAACCCAGTTGGATCCGTAGGCCGAGTATCCGCGATGCGGCGCGAAGAACCCCAGCGAGTTGTAGCCCTAGTAATTGACTTTGCCGCGTTCGACCAGGAACCGATCATTCAGGAAATAATGCACCGGCAGCAATTCGACGGCTGTGACTCCCAACTGAACCAGATAGTCAATGACAGCGGGCGAGGCGAGTCCGGCATAGGTGCCGCGCAAATGCTCGGGCACCCCAGGATGCAGACGGGTCAATCCGCGTACATGGGCTTCGTAGATGATCGTATTCTGCCACGGGGTTCGAGGAGGTCGATCGTCACCCCAGGTAAACCCCGGCTCGATCACGCGCGCCAAAGGGGCGTACGGCGCACTGTCCCGTTCGTCGAATGACAGGTCGGCATCCGGAGAGCCCACTTGGTAGCCAAACAGCGAGTCGTCCCATTGCAGGTCGCGGCCGATCGCTTTCGCATACGGATCGAGCAACAATTTGTGTGGATTGAAGCGCAGCCCATTTCGTGGGTCATACGGACCATGGACTCGGTATCCGTAGTACTGTCCCGGTTTGACATCGGGCAGGTACCCGTGCCAAGTGCGGTTCGTACATTCAGGAAATTCAATGCGATCTATTTCGCGATAGCCGGGGCGTCCTTCGAAGAGGCACAGTTCAACCTTAGTCGCGTTCTCCGAAAACAGCGAGAAGTTGACACCGAGCCCATCCCAATGGGCACCGAGGGGAAAGGGATTGCCGGGCCAGACGCGCATTGTGATGACTCATGTGAATTGGAGAAAGGTATGGGGCCGCTCAACCAGCTTCGCCGGACACGGAAAACGTACCTCATTCAACAAGGTCCGGCAACCGTGTTTGGGCCGCAGGTGTCTGCGAACCAGGAGTGCCCGCGATCCACGCCGCCCAGTCGAATCCCGATCCTTCACGCGGCCGGATGGTGCGTAGGGTACCGTGGCAATCTTGCGTGAAGTCCGTTTCCCAGTCAATTTCGAAATAGGCAAGGATACCGCCTGCCCACTCACGCTCCTGGGGCCACGAACGCGGTGGCCAGGAACCAAGAAAGTCGGCATAAATTAGCCAAATCTTGATTCTTCCTCGGTCGAGGCGGCTGCCGTCGCCCAAGTGCACCACGAACGTCTCGGAGCAAGCGGTGTGTACAACGGTCTGCAGATCGGTTGGCACGGGCGGCACGGCCTGCCATTCCGCGGACACCAGGGGCGACGCTTTCGTATCGGACGATTCCACGTTTCCGTCCGCGTCGTACTTGCGTATGAGCACGGCCGCGAAGTCATTGTCGACCTGCTTTCCAGGATCAATGCCTCCATAGCGTTCAATTCGCTCAAGTCCCGGTTGCCGCAACAGGTATGGGAGGTTCGGCCAGAGCCATTTGTCTTCCGCATCCCAGACGCGGACTTCGTTCATCCAGGTGATGTCGGCAAATGCCAGTTGCGAGTTCCAATACTGACGATCGGCTTCTTCCGATGGCCTCACGATCGTGATTGCCAAACGAGCCTCGGCATTGGCTCCTTTCACGTGCGTGATGTCGACCGTGAGTGTGCCGGTCAGCAACGGCCGGATGTCTCCCCCGGGCGTCTGCTCTAACGGGTCGCGGGGAGGCCAGAAAATATCGAAGTTGCAGGCGGCTCCGTC
>JBGSIP010000925.1:0-4038 GCA_041742495.1 Planctomycetaceae bacterium | reverse complement strand
CGCCGACCGGGAGACCGTCGTTGATGGCGCACAGGCCTTCAAACACACTGTCGATGCCACGCGTTCCGGGCCCGTTCTGGATATTCTCACTGACAAACCGCACGGCTCCGTCACCCATGCAGATCTGAGCACCGCCGCGATGCAGCGAGGCAATCCCCCGATTGCAGTTGGCAGTGTTGTTGGTGCCACCCAGCGAAATGTCGTTGATACCAAACAAGCCTGAAAACATGGCGTGCGACTGTCCCTGCGTCCCGTTGCCGTTGATCTCGCGGGCCGGGCTCGGATTGTTCCGCCGGACACCAAACACCAACGCCGCGCGACAATTGGCAGGAGCACCCGAGCCCAGCAGTCGCAACTCCGACGAGCGTTCGCCAAACAGAATCGAGTTGGAAGTTCCATCCGTCAGGTCACGAAAATTGATGTTGCTGTTGCGAAAGAAAACGCCGTTTGCCCGGTTGGGTTGATTGAAGTCCGGGAGGGCAGTCCCGGTCTGCTCCCCTTTATTGACCGACATCGTGTAGCTGGCGTTGTTGGCGACATAGTTCGACGTGATCGTCTGCACCGCCGTATTGCTGAGGTTCTCGAAGTTGCGGTTGCCCGTCACCAGTTCGCTCACGTCCGACGGACAGAGAAACACGCTGATTGGAATCTGCAAGCCCTGATCCAGAACTCCGATCTTGCCGGCTGGAATCCCCGCTGAGCCGGCATTGAACGCCACCTCATCCAGGCGACTGCTGCTGACGCCAATCTGGTCGTACAGCGGACCTTGCTCGATGAACGGCAGAATGTAGGCCCCCCAGGCCCAGTTCCCGTTGTTGAAGTCGACTGACTGCTCCACCCAGCCCGGAGGCATGACCCGGAACACGTCGTGATAATTGTGAACCGCCAGCCCCAACTGCTTCAGATTGTTTTTGCAGCTCGAACGGCGAGCCGCCTCACGCGCCTGCTGGACAGCAGGCAGCAGCAGCGCCACCAGAATGGCGATGATCGCAATCACCACCAGCAGCTCGATCAGGGTAAACCCAGGCCGAAACCCACGCGGCTTATTGCCATGCATCGCGAAACTCCTGACATCTCGAAGGATAAAAAAGGGCTCTAACCGGTCCAGAAATGGGTAATACAGACGACAAATTGGTCAACTCCGTGCCACTGCACACGAAATATCATGCCGAACACGCCACACTCGTGCCAGTACAGATGTGCCATTTTTGAGATATTTTTGGCGATACGACAATCCACAACTAGCATGATGCTGATCGGGGAACAAGCATGATTCTCAATACGAACGCATCAGAATAAGTGATCAACCGCATGCAAACTGCACACAATCAGTACCAATTCGTGTGCGCAGATCGGCCTTCAGGTAACGCAAATCGCAAACATCGTTGCCGACATCTACGCGAAGCCCGCCTTAGTCAGGCAAGAATCGGTAATTGACCGATTGGTTCCCGGGCGACTCCACGCGACAAACCGGTTCCCGCAAAATTTCTCAACGGCGTGACAATGGCCGCGGGCGTTAGAAGTCGGGTCACGGCGCTCGAACCAGGGTGGCACAGGCCGCGAAAAGGCCTGGAGGGGAGCAGATTGACGCGGCCTGAGCTGAATTCTGCGGGAGCAACGTCCCGGATCAGATCCGGAGTCGCAACGCGAAGCCAAAGAAACACGCTCGACTGACCTCAGGCAGACTCGCGCCATCCTTGGCTGCGGGCCACATCCGTGTTGTGAGGAGACGTCAGTTCGCTCTGGAAGGTGGAGAGCGTTCCAACACCGCTTTCAAATCTCGCTGAAAGGTCAGTCGAACGTGTTTCAACGCGGTCCCATCCCTGGGGCATCGGCAATCCATTGCTCCGCGTTGTCAGGCTATCTCCCACGGCAGGGGAGTCACATCGTGAGGGCCCTGTGATACCCGCCTCATGACGATGCCATCCTTGGCACGCATGAGGCACATGGGTGCCAATCACTGGGAAAGCTGCTGGAAAAGGGGATCGAACTGGGGCATCTCGTCGGCCAAAGCCGCCCGCCAGGCGGAGACATTCCAGATCTCCAGGCAGATGGCAGCCCCCACCACCATGACGTCAGCGCCGGTCGGAGCGTCGAGAAACTCCCGAAAGCCTTCGGGAATCAGCAACCGGCCGCGATCGGCCAGTTTCACCATCGTAAAGCGGGAAGAGAGCAGCCGACCGAATCGTTGTACGTCGTTCCATCTTTGCTCCATGCGTCCAGCGCGAATTTTCTGGTGGATGAGCGCCACCCCGTCCTGCAGCCGCCGCTCCCATTCGTCGCGACGCCACAGACTCACACAGCCGGCTCGCTCCTTGACGAGAATGCTCTCACCCTGGGCATCGCAAACTGCGGAGACAAACTCCAGAGGCAGGCCAATCCGGAAGCGATCGTCGATGGTGCGACGGAACTCCCCCGAAATGAACGTCTCGAACGACATCGGCCGCCACCTGTCACCAGTCCTCAGGATCAACTCCTGCCTTCCGTGACGGACGGATGCTAATGGGCGGATTTCCCACAATCAATCCGTATTCCGGCTCATTCCGGGAAGATTTCCCACAAACCAAAGCAGCATCACGTGGCGCATAAAAAAAGCGACTCCGGATTTGTTTCCGGAATCGCCTGTCGTTTCGAAAAGGTCCCGCGTTGAACCGCCTACGGAGCCAGGCGGGTGAGCTGAATGTCCCGGAATTCCACCGTCATCGCCGGGCCACGATGAACCTGCAACGCCAAAATTCCGGACAGCGAACGGCTGTCAGGATCGAGATCGTCATACTCGACCACTTTCACGCCGTTGAGAAAGTGCTCGACGTGAGTGCCCCGCGCAACAATCTTCAGTTCGTTCCACGCCGTGACGTCGATTTGTTGAGCCGTCTCACCCACAGTCCCCAGGACAGCCTTCTCCTTGCCGGGGCGCAACTCGACCTTTTCGTTCCGCTTGCAACAGATGCCGCGGCGGCCCTCTTCATACAGCATGCCGACATACTGCTGGCTGGGATGGAAATCGGCCTGATAGCCCTGCACAACGTAAGGGCCAATGTCGGTCATTCGTGTCGAGCGATACTGGACGCCCGAATTGTTGTTGCCCGTCAGCCGCAACTGCAGGCTCAGTTCGAAGTCCTCCACCGTCCCGCCGGTCCAGATCAAGAACGAATTTCGCTCAATCGGATTCTCATCCGACGTGCGGCCGACAATCATGCCACCCATCACCTTCCACAGATCCGGGTCACCGTCCCAGCCTGTGAGATCCTGGCCGTTGAACAGCGAGACAGGTTCACTCGCGGCAGCGTGACCCAGCGGAGTCAGCAGCAGGGTCACGCAGACGAAGAGTACACGCAGCACAAGCATGGCAGTTCCTTGTCAGGATGAACGAACGAAGTTCAGGGAGGTCGTGAGGGTTTCTCGCCTGCCAGGGCACTGTCGCCCCCAGCCGGCAAACGGGGAGCGTTGACGGGGCCGATCCGACCCGGCCACGCGACGACTCCACGGTTGTCGCTCCAGCATGCCGCGAGGCAGAGCAATTCACAAGCATCTGCGATCTGGAGACTGCGATCTGGAAGCTTGAGTCCGGGACCGGCGATCGGGCTAGTGAGGACCTGGTCGCCCGACGCTAAGATGCCGACCTTGGCTGGGAACGCTCGCGGCGCTTCGCGACGATCATCCCCTCGTACGCAGCCATGAGAAAGCAGAAGGTGTAGCCGGCTGAGCCGTCGAGGAAACCCCACCGCCAGACATACTGATACAAGAACCGCAGCAGCGGCCGGCAAGGCAGGCGGCGTGCGAACTGGCGAATCGTGTCGCGCTGCCGGGCGGCGTCCAAGCTCACCAGTCCTGACCAATCCAGCGGTTTCAGCCCGGCCAATTCCAGTTCCGCCTCACGGGTCGAGTACCGGTTGTGCCGCGCGAACCAGTCATCGAGCCCTTTGCTGAATGCAAAATGCAGGAACGGCTCGCGCAACGTGGCAATGCGTCCTTCCCGCGGCGTTGGAATGGGCACTTCACCGTGGCCACGATCGGCAAATTCCATCCGCCCGCGAT
>JBGSIP010000924.1:0-7871 GCA_041742495.1 Planctomycetaceae bacterium | reverse complement strand
GTGCCCGTTGAAAATTATCGCATGCTCGGCGTGATTATCAGTACGCCCGACTCGGGAACTTACTTCCTGAAGTTAACGGGCCCCCAGGCGACGATCTCCGCAGCGGTAGAGGACTTGCGTTTTGCCTTTGGTGGAGATGCGGCGACGGAACAGGAATACAAGCTGCCGTAAATTTCTGGCTCACTGTGGAAATTGCACCCAGATGCCACCGCGATTGACCCCGCGGTGGCATCTTGCGTTTGCGGTCCGACCGGCGCATACTCAACGCCATCACTCGACCAACTGGCAGAGAGCAATCGCCAGCAGGCGCTGAAGGCTGCCAGTCGATCCATATCGCGAGCAAATTCTGTGAGCCGACAGTGCGACAAGTGCGTGACGAATTTGCCCTGGCACTTTGATTCAAAGACCAGCTACCTGACGACCGAACAGAGTCTGCAGGCGTTCTCGCTGTCGAGTTTTGTCAGCGCGCTGGAGGGGTTCTTGCGAGTGGTCGGGGCTCCGGGACTGAAGTCCACGAAGGTGCCCATCGTGAACCTCTGCGATAAATGCTGGACCACGACAGCCGGTGGGTGGTGCGCCAACGGAGGAGAGGTCTACAAGACGATTCCGGCCAAGACGGCGAGCGACGCCATTTACATGCGGAATGCCGCTCCCGAGTATCTGGCTGGGGGCAAGACGAACCTGCCCGCCGTGCAATCGACTCTCGTGCATGAGGGAATGCACTTCCTGAGTGCCGACCACAAAGGGCTGCAGGATTAGGAAATCGGCAGCAAGTTCCACTGGGACGAATCAGTGACGGACTTTCTGGCCCGGCAGGCCTATTTTGCCGTCTCTGGCGGCCAATACATCACCAACTATGGGAATCTCTCGACCCTCATCAGTGTGGTCTCCACCAAGCTGTGTGACACGCCGATCCCCGGATTCCAATTGAAGAAGCTGAAGGAAGCCGATCCCGCCAAGCTGCCGCCTTACATCGTGTCGTGTTTGAACTCTGCCGAAAAGACCCCGTTCAAGGGGGCGAAGGACGACCTCGTCAAGGATTTGGGGCGCTGGTTCGCCAGTTGGTATTTCCAAGGCCCTGACTACGCCGTAAACGTTTACGGTCAAGAGTCGCTGACCTTCCAGGGGTTGCAGGACCTGGAGTTTGGCAAACTGTTGCTGGGCACGCTCAGTGACTCCACGCTGAAGTACGGCACGCCAACGACCTTCTATAAGGCCGCGTGAAATCCCCGGAGCACGGGCCCCACGGAAACACAGACACCGCGAACACGTTCACCGCGAGTCACGGGCATCGCGAGGCACAGGGCCCCGCGGCTTGGAGAACACCGCTCGGAATCTCCAGCCGTCAGTCAATCAGTCAGGCGAGGAAGCGGCGATGATGCAGCAAAGCGGTTGGATTGCGATCCTGATCGTCATGTGCGGGACGGCAACCACACAGGCAGAATTGAAACCGCTGCAGTGCGTGCCGGACGAACTGGTGCTGGCCGCGGATTTCACTGCGGCAGGCCCGGCAGATAAAGCCGACTGGGCACCGCGGCAGGGGACCCGCTGGGTCATTGAAGATGGCGTGCTGCGCGGCCGCGAATCCTCCGCTGAATACCAGGCCAGTCGCAAAGACCACTTTGGATATGAGCCGAGGATAAGCGTACCCAAGACGCCAGCGGAGTTCGTCGCAGAGTTCTCCGTTCGGTTTATCGACGGTGAAGAGACGGCGATTGTTCCGTTCGTTGAATTCGGCCATCACGTGTGCCGGGTCAAGTTTTCTCAACAGGGCGTGGTCGTGCTGGCAGAGAAAGAGACGTTGCAAGTGGCCAGTGCCAGCGACTTCGTGTGGCAGGCGGGCCAGTGGTATCACATGCTAGCCGAAATGCGGGACGGGCAACTTGTGCTGCAAATCGAGAACGGCCCCACACTGTTTGCAGAGCACGAGAGTTTCCGGGAGAAACCCGCCAGCGGTGCCAATGGCGTTGGAGTGGCAGGCCCGCAGCATGGCGTGGTGGAAATTGACAACGTGCGCATCTGGTCTGTGCAGCCGACGGCCCAACCCGGCTGGAAGCTGCGCCGGGAGCAGTTCCCAACCAGCGAACCGATTGAACTCAAGCCAGCCAAGGCCAAACCGGCAAAGAAACCCGCCGCGTGACTCCCAGGAGCGAACTGAGAATTGCTGATGGAGCGCGCCTCGAATCGCTGACGGGCGAGAGCGGACGGCGACGGCCTTGAGCTGGCATTACCCGGGCAGCGCTTCCAACCCCTTGAGGGCTGCCTCTTTGCCGATCAACGCCGGTCGGCAACTGCCGGCTTCGCAGATCCACAGCAACAGTGGGCCGGCCTCAGGTTCTGCTGGTTCTTCGTGCGGAACCATTGGTCGGCTGGCCGTGTGAATCGCCAGCCAACGGGGACGGAAATGCCCGGCCAGCCACTGGCGAATGGCCAGTTGATCGTCGGCCGTCCCGCCGGAGAAGCGAACTTCGAACGTCGGCCCGGTCAGCAGATCGAAGGCCATGAGTGCCTGCCCCATCCCCATGCCAGAACTGCTCATATCGCTCCCCAGCGCCGCCAGCACCTGCTCGGTCATCGCCGTGAGATCCGTGCGGGCGGTCAGCAAGCCGAGCTTGTACAACGCGGTCGCCGCCATGTTGTTGCCACTGGGGGTCGCATTGTCCTGACGATCGAAGGGACGCGCGATGAGGGCCTCGTGATCGCTGGCGGTCATGCGAAACAGATGCGCGTCGTCGTCCCAGAAGAACTCCCGGAGGTCGGCTGCCAACTGTTCGGCCCGGGCTAGCCAGCGTTCGTCCCCCGTGGTGAGAAACGTCTCGACAAAGCCGTCTATCAGACAGGCATAGTCATCCAGAAATGCGGGAATCGTAGCCTGTCCATCCTTGAAGGAATGCCACAGTCGTCCGGTGGACGCGACCAACCGCGTTTCAATCGCAGTCGCCGCGGCGGTGAGCGCCGCGACGTAACGGGTTCCCCGTTCCGATTCCGGCAGTCCCCGCGCCACCATCGACAACGCGGAAAGCATCAGGCCATTCCAGGCCGCAATCACCTTGTCATCGCGCGCTGGCCAGACCCGCTGGCTGCGAACTGCAAACAGTTTCTGGCGATCTTCCTGCAGTTGCCGCTGGAGCTCTCCGGGATCGATCTGGAGCGCGGTGGCACACTCACGCAGTGGGAGCGGGCGGTGCAGAATATTGTGCCCTTCCCAATTGCCGCCCGAGCTCACATCGAAGCAATGAGCAAACCGCTGGCCGCGCTCCGGCCCCAGTACGGCCATGATTTCGGCCTGCGTCCAGACGTAGAACTTGCCTTCTTCGCCTTCACTGTCGGCATCTTGCGTGGCAAAGAACAGGCCCTCGGGACTGGTCATTTCCCGCAGGACATAGTCGATGGTGTCGATGGCGGTCTCCGCCAATGACGAGTCTTGGGTGATTTGCGCGGCTTCCCAGTAAGCCGGTGTCAGCAGGGCATTGTCGTAGAGCATTTTTTCGAAGTGCGGAACGAGCCAGCGCTCGTCCGTGGAATAGCGGGCAAAGCCGCCCCCCAGATGATCGTAAATGCCGCCTGCCGCCATTTTCCGCAGCGTGAGAATGGCCGCGTCGAGCATCGCGGGAGCGGATGTCCGAGCCTGCGCGCGGAGCATCACACGCAAATCCATCGGGTGAGGAAACTTCGGTGCCGTGCCTAATCCGCCGTGACGCATATCTGTCGCGCGGACCAGGCGCTCCGCCGTGGTGGTCAGCAGGCTCGCAGCGGGCAGCCCGCGTTCCGATGTCTCTTCCGTCATGCCGCGAATGGCGGCCACCAGTTCGTCGCTGCTGCTTTCGCATTCGTCGCGGCGATTGATCCAGAAGTCGTGCAGCCGCGCCAGCAGATCGGGAAACGAGATCATCCCATGCCGGGATTCCGGCGGGAAATAGGTGCCAGCGTAAAACGGTTTACCGGCCGGCGTCATGAAGACCGACATCGGCCAGCCGCCACGTCGCGTGACAAGCTGGACGGCCGCCATGTAAATCTGGTCGACGTCAGGTCGCTCTTCGCGATCGACCTTGATGTTGACGAACCATTCATTCATCCGCGCGGCGATGGCGGGGTTCTCAAAGCATTCATGTTCCATCACATGGCACCAGTGACAGGCACTGTACCCCACCGAAAGGAAAATCGGCCGGTCAAGTCGTCGGGCTTCCGCGAACGCCTCGTCGCGCCACGGAAACCAGTCCACAGGGTTGCGGGCGTGCTGCAGCAGATAAGGACTGGTTTCGTGAATCAGCCGGTTGGGCTGCGGCGGTGCAGACATGATTCGCGATTCTCCGGCTGGGGGGCCACAACTCGACCCGGGCATTGTACCGGCTGAGCTCGATGAGCCCAGCCCCCAGCGGAAGCCGACTACGGCTCAATCAGCCCTTCGCGCACCGCAAACAACGCCAGCTCCACGCGATCATGAATCCCCAGGCGGTTCATGATGCGATACTTGTGGCTGTCGACCGATTTTTCTGACAACGACATCAGCCGTGCCACCTGCTTGACGCTCATGCCTTTGGCGAGCAGTCGCAGCACTTCGAGCTGACGATCAGTCAGCACCATCAGATTGCTTTCCGAGGTGCCGGACGGCACGCCGGTGACGGCATCGGTCACCACATGGGGCGCAATCTCGGGCGAGAAGGCATATTCCCCGTTGGCCACTCGCTGCAGCCCCTCGAGCAGTCGCTGGGGACTGTCCGACAGCAAAAAGAAGCCATGCGCTCCTGATCGCAGCGCCTGCGTGGTCGTCACACTGCGACTGGCGCGCGAAACAAAGCTGATGCGGGCGCGCGGGCAGCGGGTGGAGATCTCTTCCGCCAGTGTGAAGGGGCTTTTGTCGGCGATGTCCGTGTCGATGATGACCAGATCGGGACAAGCTTCCACCACTTCCCACAGCCGCTCGGTGTCGGCCACAACGCCAACCACTTGAAAGGAGGCCTCGTCGCCGACCAGCGCGGCGATTCCGGCGGCCACCAATTGCTGGCTGGAGATGACCAATGTCCGGACGCTCCCCCTGCCGAGGGGCCGCTTTGCTTCGGCAACCATGTCCATAGCAAGCACCATTTTCTGTTCAATCTGTGACGTGAAAGGCGTGGTTTAGATTGCCACTCGCCGTGGTCAACAACCGCGCGTCGATTTTGGCCCGTCACATCTCTTTAGGAGGGTGCGTTTGATCACGACCGTTCGCACCTCGCCGTGCACACGACGTCGTCCTGAGTCATGCGTGGTCAACTCTTTCGCCCATCGCCCCCCGCTGCAATCGTGCAATCGAAGTGAAAACCCTGTTCTCACTGAAATCGTGTTCGACAGCGCGACTGCCATGACGCTGTTTACAGCGTCGACTGCGAAACGGGGAGAGGCTGACGAGTGATTTCCCCGCCTGCTGCGGGCACTACGCATGGGTAGAATTACCTAACACAGTCTTCACAAATGCTGTAAGCCTCTCGAAAACATGGACTTACCACACCTGCGCGAGCGATTCCCGCTTTTGACACTGTAGGCCAGCGGAATACTGTTCAGGCGTACTCTTTAAGCGCGGGTGGTGGCGCAGCGAATCGACTTTGCCGGTTTGCGAAGCTGGCCACTCTGCAAAAGCCTTGGGTACGGTTTCGGATTTCTCGCGCGCTGACAATTCGTTCGTGAGGGGGTTCCCTGAGTGTCGAAACACACACGGAAGGGAATCACGTTCGCCCCGACCACGCGGCGCACAGCGGTCGCAACGAGATGGTTTGCGGCCCAGTCCATCGGCATCAGCGACAGGGAACGTCGCGGCGTCGACCACACTCCGGGTCAATCAAGGACCTACGGGATGGGTAATATGATCGCACGCTGGATGGATCGTTTCTGTTCCCAGACATCTTTGGAAATGACCAGCCAGCAATTGCGATCCTCGCGTCGCAAGACGGCCTGTTGCCTGTTTGGTGCCGTGGTGCTGAGCACCGGCAGCCTGCTGCTGCCGCGGATGACAATTTCGCAGGCGGCCGAGACGACCGCTACCGCAGTGTCGCTCAGTTCTCTGCCCGCTGCTCCGGCTCTGCCCGAACAACGTCCGGTGGCCGCAGCGATCGATACCATTCCCCTTGAGCGGATCACTGTTGCTCCAGCGGACGCCACCTGGGAAGGCCGCGATGCCATTCGCGCTGAACTGGCGCTCCTCAAGGCGGGCGAAGAACGCATGTTGCGTGTGTCGACCTACACCGCCACATTCGTCAAGCAGGAATCGATCGCCGGTGCCTTGACTGACGAACAGGAAATTCAGCTCAAGCTGCGGCATGCTCCGCTGAGCATCTACATGAAGTGGAACTCGGGAGACACCGGTCGCGAAGCGCTGTTTGTGGATGGCCTGCACGAAAACAAGATGGTCGTTCACGTGGGCGGGTTGAAAGGACGATTCATGCCCTCGCTGCACCTCGACCCCGCGGGCAGCCTGGCACTGAGCGAAGCGCGTTATCCCATCATGAAAGTCGGCGTGCTCGAGCTGGCCCGTGTGCTGCATGCTCACCACGTGACCGACCTGTCCGAACAGGCCGACATCACCACCCGGCTGCGTGCCAACGGTGAATTCGACGGACGCCCGTGCTATGTCGCCGAACACGAATACCGTCGCCCGGCAGCACACACGGAATATCATCGCATGGTCACGTTGATCGATCGCGAATGGCTGGTTCCGGTGAGCGTACGCAACTATGGGTGGCCCAAGCACGCCAACGCCACCAGCGATGATGACACGCTGCTGGAGTCATACTCGTTCCGCGACCTGCAGTTGACGGAGCAACTGGCCGACGTCCATTTCGACCGGCTGAATGAAGACTATCGCCTGCGTCGCTGATGCTGACTGACGGTGTGCTTCACAAATTCAATTCCCGCCCTGCAGCGAGTGCGCGTGTCCCGACGCCCGCTCGCTGTTGGCGTTGACAGCGCTGGACAGCCGCCGCAGCCACGCTTGGCCTGCCAGATGCCGGTAACGCAGTGGCAGGTCACTCGGAGTGCGATTCAACCCGTGTGTCGGCCGCCGCGGAGACAGGCAGCTGGTGCGGGGCTGAGCAATTTGCCTCAACCTGTCGTTGCCAATACACTTCCGGCGTGATGCCAGTTCGCCGCGGTCAAATTGCGCCGAAACCCCGGGTGGCGGGCTGGTGCGTCTGTCCGTCCCTGCATCTGCCGGCCCTGGCTCCAGCGGGCCCGGCTTCGAGAGTTGAGTTGCGTCCCCATGCCCCGCTACGACCCCGCGCGCATTGAACCGAAGTGGCAGCAGTATTGGGATGACCACCAGACGTTTCGCGTGGCCTCGGAACCAGATCCCCGCGCGACCGGCAAACTGTACGTGCTCGACATGTTCCCCTACCCCTCGGGCGAAGGTCTGCACGTCGGGCATCCCGAAGGGTACACGGCGACGGACATTGTGGTACGTCATGCCCGCATGAACGGCCGGCAAGTCCTGCATCCCATGGGCTGGGACGCGTTTGGGCTCCCCGCCGAGCAACATGCCATCAACACGGGGACTCATCCGCGGGTCACCACCTACAAAAACATCGACACGTTCCGTCGGCAACTCAAGATGCTGGGTTTCAGCTACGACTGGAGCCGCGAAATCTCCACCACGGACGAAGAGTACGTCCGCTGGACGCAGTGGATTTTTCTGCAGTTGTACAACTCGTGGTTCGATGCCGACCACGAATGGACGGGGCCAGATGGCCGCGTGCGGCGCGGCAAAGGCCGCCCCATCGACGAGTTGCCAGTGCCCACTGCAGTTCGCAGCGCGGGGATCGAAGCGGTCCGCCGCTATCAGGACGCCCGGCGATTGGCCTATCAATCCGAAGCGCCGGTGAACTGGTGCCCGGCGCTGGGCA
>JBGSIP010000923.1:0-6842 GCA_041742495.1 Planctomycetaceae bacterium | reverse complement strand
ACCCCGACGATGCCTGACACGCAGCAATAGAAAGACTACTACCCGGCTCGTCCCGGGGCATGAGGAAGTCACGTCCGACCCATCTTCTTTCGGGAGCCAGCCGTACGGCGTCAGTCCTGCAGTGTGAGCACAATCGCCCGTACGTCCATCACCGAGGCACCGGGAATCGTCAGGGCGCGCAACGTCAACGGGGCTACTCCGCTGTCCAGGTCCATCGTCCCCACAGCGAGCGTACCGAACTCTTTCATCGGCGACTCAGCCTGGGGCCGCGGCAGGGTATCCTGATTCGTGTACAACGGCGGATCCCAGCCCGGAGCCACAGTTCCCGTCACTCGTCGAGTTCCACAGCTCAGTTCAATGGTGGCTCCCGCATCAGCCTCCGGGCACGTGTAGAGAATCTCGACGGCGTATCGACCGGCGGTATGCACGTCGATCGTCCAGATCAGTCGATCTTCCAGGCTCGTCCAATTGACGAAGTACGACGAATTGGGAGCCGACGAACTGCGGCGCACTGATCCCTGCGGTTCCCCATCGCGGGCCGGCAGCCACGTGCGTGGAAACTCGCGATAGCCCACTGTCAGCGGACGAGGATCGACATTTCCTGAGCGTGACTTCAACGGCCGCCGTGACAGATCGGTCTCGCCGCGTGCGGCCAGCGCAGGAGCCAGCACAGTCGTTCGCCACTGTTTGGCCGCGGCATTCAGTGGCTGGAGCAGGCGCTCGTCGTCCACCGGCGCGGTCTGGCCGGGATCGGCCACCATATCAAACAGTTGGCCGTTGGTGTCCAGGCGATGCGTTTGCGAACGCACACTCAGCGCGCCGTTCCAGGTCGAAAAGATCATTCGCTCAGGCCAATCCGTCGGCTCCCCTTTGAGTAGTGGCGAGAGGTCGCGGCCATCCAGCGGCAGTTCTCCCACCCGCGGAATCCCCGCCAGTGCCGTCAGCGTGGGTAGCAGATCGATGGCACCGGCGATTTGCGTTACCACACGGTCACCAGGCAGAGTGGCGCGCCAGCGCCAGAAGCAGGTCGAGCGAACGCCCCCTTCGTCAGTCTGCCCCTTGCGCCCCTTCATGCCCCCGGTCCACCGCGCCGAATTGGGGCCATTGTCTGAAAAGTACACCACAATCGTGTTGTCAGCGATGTGGTGCTGCTCCAGCGACTGCAGCACACGTCCCACGTTCCAGTCCTGATTCTCCAGCATCGCCAGCGCACACCGCGTGTGTTCGATGTTCTCCTGATCGGCCTGCGTGGCCCGCTGAGCGATGGGACGATCGCGCAGCCGCTGCCAGTATTCGTCCGGAACGCTCCACGGCGAATGCGGCGTGGTGAACGGTACATAGCAAAAGAACGGTTCGTCGTGATGGCGGTTGATGAAGTCGATCGCGTGATTCGTACACAGGTCCACGATGTAGCCCGTTTCACGCACCGGTTGACCGTTGTGCTCCAGCGGCGGATTGAAGTATTCCCCCCAATGGCCCGCTGTGTAGCCATAGTATTCCTCGAATCCCCGCGCCATCGGATGGTACGGCCACTGGCTGCCGTTGTGCCATTTTCCAAACGCACCGGTCGCATATCCCGCGGCCCGGAAAGCATCAGCCACGGTCCGCTCGTCGAGACTCATCCGTTCCTGACCCGTGGAGACACCATACACGCCTGTCCGCGGGTGATACCGTCCCGTGAGAAATTCCGCTCGCGTCGGTGAGCAGACCGGGCACACATAGAATCGGTCCAGCGTCACCCCTTCGGCGGCCAGCGAATCAATGTGCGGGGTGTGAACTTGCTGATTGCCATTGCGGCTGTAATCGCCCCAGCCGGCGTCATCCGCCAGAAACACCACCACGTTCGGTCGTGTAGCCGGCGGCTGTGCCGATACGAGTCCCGCCCAGCACCACAGCAGCCCGACCAGCGTTGCCACGCCCAGCCAACCCGCGGCAGCATCAATTTTCAGGTGATCGGGCCAGCGAAACGACATGCGCATAATGGTATCCAAGCACCCGGGACAGTTGCCGCCGGCGACATTCGCGGCGCTCACGGTTTCAGTTTGCGACCCTGAGAAAGCTCATCCAGAAGACGTTCGTGGCGCAGCAGCGGCGGGCCGCAAAGCCCACCGCCAATCGGCTACGGCTGCGCCGGTTGCTCAGCCGCTTTTTTTCGCTTCTGCCCGGTACCGGGCTGGCCCGACTTGCCCGCTTTGTTGCCCCCCGGGCGGTGCTCCCGCTGCCA
The DNA here is from genome assembly GCA_041742495.1 of Planctomycetaceae bacterium. Lineage (GTDB taxonomy): Bacteria > Planctomycetota > Planctomycetia > Planctomycetales > Planctomycetaceae > JBGSIP01. The sequence continues at coordinate 4,618 of JBGSIP010000923.1, read as the reverse complement.
GTTGGCGCGCATCAATTGTTTCAATTCCGCCTGCACCTGGGCGAGGGCGGGATCGTCAATCCTGTTCTTCAGTTCCGCCGGATCGTCGCTGTAGTCATACAGTTGCGCCCCTTCGCGACCATCATCCCATTCGGTGTATCGATAACGTTCGGTCCGCACACTGTGACCTGCGAAGGACCCCCGCCAGACCTGGGTGAAGGCAGGCTTGTTCCACGCCGCGACGGGATCATCCAGCAGCGGCCGCAGACTGGCCCCCGCCAGACCCGCCGGCGGTGTGAGACCACACAAATCTGCCAACGTGGGATAGATATCCACCAGTTCGACGGTGCGCGGCGAACCCTGACCGCGCGTTCTTTGCCCAGGTGCCGCAATCAAAAAGGGCACACGTGCCGAGCGCTCGAACACGCTTTGCTTCATCCACAGTCCATGGTCACCCACGTGATAACCGTGATCGCTCCAGAAGACGACAATCGTCTTGTCGGTCAGTTGCAGCCGATCCAGCGCGTCGAGCAACCGGCCCACCTGCGTGTCGACGAACGAAATGGTGGCCCAATAGGCCTGCAGTGCTTCACGCGATTGTTGTTCATTGACGCCAAACCACGGCCAGGGCTTTGTCGACGACAATGAAGCCGGGGGCAGTTGCTGAATGTAGTCCCACGGTCCCTGCGGCATCGTCACCTGTGCCAGCGGATACAGGTCGAAATACTTCCGCGGAGCGACGTAAGGGCAGTGCGGACGATAAAAACCCGCGGCAATAAAGAACGGCCGCTCGCGATTGGCCTCCAGCAACTGGATGGTCTGCGTGGCGACCATGCCATCCGTCTGTTCTTCATCCGTGCCGTCAGCAGCCAGCAAGGCGAGCGAACTCCCCAGCCCCCGTTGCGGGGTGAAGTTGACGATCTGCGCTTCTTCAGCTTTATCTCGACCCGCGGGGTTGAATCGCTCCTGCCACGACGCCTCGTCATCCAGTCCATTGGTCCCGATCTGGCCGGGATTGCCATAATGATAAATCTTGCCCACGCGCGCTGTGTGGTAACCGTGGTTCCCAAACATCTGTGACATCGTGACCACATCGGGCATGACATCCCGGAAGTGCTTTTGCAGGTCGAAGACTTCCGTGGTATCCGGCCGCAGCCCCGTCATCAACGACGTGCGGCTGGGCGAGCACAGCGGAAACTGGCAATACGCCCGATCAAACCGGGTCCCGCGGGCCGCCAGGCGATCGAGTTGCGGCGACTTCACCAGCGGATGGCCATAACAACCCAAGTCGTTGTTCATGTCATCCACGGCAATCATCAGCACGTTGTACCGCTCTGGCTCAGCGGCGCCGGCCGTCGCCGGCGATGCACTCGTCCAGAGCACACCGGTCCAGAGCACACCAGACCACAGCAAACTGGCCAACACGGCCGGCCAACCACAATTCGAATTCATCCACCCAGTCATGAGAGTGTTCCTGCAGGCCAGCATGGGCAACTCAAACGCGCAACCGCAGCACGGCGCGGAAATCTCACTCAAACTCTTTGTTCCCATACGCCTGCCGGGGCGGGGCGTCCGTTTCTCCCACTTCGACCCGCAGACGCTCCAGCTCGGCATGCAGCAACTTTACGGTCTCAGCGTAGGCAGGGTCCTGGTAGAAGTTCTTGACTTCCAGCGGGTCGGCCTGTCGATCCAGCAATTCCCAGTCATCCACATCCGGCTTGTAATAGTGCACCAGCTTGTAGCGATCGGTGATGACCCCCACGTGCGGCCGCACCCGGTGGGGGACGGGATATTCGTAGTAGTGGTAATACAGACTCTTCCGCCAATCCGCGGGCGTTTCGCCGCGCAGCAGCGGAACCAGGCTGTGCCCCTGCATTTCGCCGGGCACGGGAAGTCCTGCCAGATCCAAAAACGTTTCCGCAAAGTCCAGCAGCGAGACGATCTCGTTGTTGACGGAACCGGGCTTGGTCACCCCCGGCCACCGCACCATCAGCGGAGACCGCAACGACTCCTCAAAAATCCACCGCTTGTCGAACCAGCCATGCTCGCCGAGATAGAATCCCTGGTCGGAAGACACAATGACCACGGTGTTCTCTGCCAGCCCCTCCGACTCCAGCGTGTCGAGCAGTCGGCCAATGCTCTCATCGACGGCTTTCACCGTTCCCAGATAGTCGTGCATGTACCGCTGGTAGCGCCAGCGAACGAGATCCCGACCCTTTAACTGCGCTTGCTCGAAGGCTTTATTCCGCGGCTCGTAGTAGGCATCCCACGCCGCCTGCTGCTCGGGCGTCAATCCGCGCGGAGATTTGAACTTGGCATCGATCTCCGTAAATGTGCGGTCCAGCCCCATGTCATGATCACTGATCGCCAGGCTGCGGCCAGAATAATCATCAAACAAGGTCGGGGGCTCGGGATGCTCGCGGTCTTCGTCCCAGCCCAGGTGCCGCAGTGCCGGTGCCCACTCGCGATGGGGAGCCTTATGCTGAGCCATCAGCATGAAGGGCTTCGATTTGTCGCGCGACTTCAACCAGTCCACAGACAGGTCGGTGATGATGTCGGTGACGTAGCCGGAATGCTTAACGTTTTGCCCCATCCGGATCATCGGCGGGTTGTAATACACCCCTTGGCCGGGCAGGATTTCCCAGTGATCATAGCCCACCGGGTCGGAACCCAGGTGCCATTTGCCAATCACCGCGGTCTGATAGCCGCTGGCCTGCAACAGTTTCGGAAACGTGGTCTGCGTGCTGTCAAAGCGGCTGTTGGTGTTGTTGTAAAAGCCGTTGGCGTGCGAATACTTGCCGGTCTGAATCACGGCCCGGCTGGGACCGCAGATCGAGTTCGTGACCAGGCACCGGTTGAATTTCATCCCCTCCGCCGCCACGCGATCCATGTGCGGCGTCGCCAGCAAGTGTCGTGAATCGCCGTAACAGCTCAGCGCCTGACAGGTCAGGTCGTCACTGAAAATGAACACGATGTTCGGCCGCTCGGCTGCTCCGGCCGTTCGCGCTGTCCCGGTCAGATTCAAGACCATCGTCAGCAGCACCATTGTCAGCAGCCAACAGGAGGGACGCCACATGAAACCAATCCTCGCGGGGCGAAAGTTCAGGCCGTTGAAAAGTCCAAAGCACCGCTCAAGGGCGGGAAACAAGTTGCACATTGACCACGGCCGAGGAAACAGCGACACGGGTCGCAATCATCAACCCATAGGCCCGTGAGCATGGATGTGCCAGAATGGCGCGCCCGGCAGCAACCGTCAAGTGACCCGCCGCGACTTCACACCAGAGAGTAAGGTCACGCCGTGTCCTGCCGTGCTCCGCCTGTCCGACGTCATGTGAGTCAGTGTCGGGGGCAACTCGCAACACCAGCGCGCTGGCTCGCCGGGTGAGTCGGCAGGTCAGGCCAGTATGTCGTGCACAACCCGGCCGTACACGTCCGTCAGGCGAAAATCACGGCCGGCATAGCGATACGTCAATCGCTCGTGATCGATTCCCAGCAGATGCAACAACGTCGCGTGCAGATCATGCATGTGGACCTTGTTCTCCACCGCTTTGTGGCCGTATTCGTCAGTCGCCCCATGGGCGTAACCCGCCTTCAGACCACCCCCGGCCAGTAAGACCGTAAAGCCGCCAATGTTGTGATCGCGGCCCGTGCCATTCTGTTGCGCATAAGGAGTGCGGCCAAACTCTCCGCCCCACCACACAATGGTGTCGTCCAGCAGCCCGCGCTGTTTCAGATCCAGCAGCAGTGCCGCGACCGGTTTGTCTGTTGCGCGGGCATGCTGGGCGTGCCGCTCCAGATTGGAATGCTGATCCCACGCCGGATTGGCCGTGTTGTCCCCATAGTTGACCTGGATAAAACGGACCCCCGCTTCCGCCAGCTTGCGCGCCACGAGACATTTGCGGCCAAAGTTGGCCGTTGGCGCATCGTCAATGCCATACATCGCCAAAGTCTCGGCGGTTTCCTTGGACATATCGAGTGCCGAAGGAATCTCCCCCTGCATCCGCCAGGCCAGTTCCAACGATTCCAACTCCGCATCAATGCGGCGATCCCACGGATGAGCGACCTGCTGCAGTTCCTGCTGTTCTCGGACCATCGCCAGCAATTGTCGTTGCTCATGGGCGGTGCGCAGCGGATTGCGCAAATGCCGGATCGGCTCCGGCGACAACGGAGCACTCCCCGAGCCCAGTGGCGTCCCCTGGTGCGAGGCTGGCAGGAAACTGCTGCCATAGTTCCGCGCGCCGCCATTCCCCACACTGGGCGAAATTGTCACAAAGGCCGGCAGACTCGCCGACTCGGACCCCAGCGCATAGCTGATCCACGAGCCCATCGACGGCCGTGACTGGCTCATGGCCCCTGTGTTCAAAAACAGTGTGGCTGGCCCGTGCGCCACCCCTGTGGTGTGCATCGACTTCACCACGCAGAACTCATCCAGCATCCGGCACATCTCAGGGAGTAGATCTGAGCCCCACAGACCCGCCGCTCCGTGCTGTCGGAACTTCCACAGCGGTGCCATGATCCGTTGATCGCTGGTCTTCACCTCCCCCGCGTTGGCAATCATGCGGTCATCATGAAACGCCACCTGTCGACCAGCGTCCGCGATGAGTTGCGGACGATAGTCAAACGTATCGACGTGACTGGG
>JBGSIP010000922.1:0-1579 GCA_041742495.1 Planctomycetaceae bacterium | reverse complement strand
TTGGACGCCGTGCTCGCGGCCTGCTCGGCCCGCATCAACATGCGCTGCATCAAGGCGTCGTGGACTTCCCACGATTCATGCGACATGGGGCGGTCCAGCATTTCCTGTCGCACTTTCTCCAGCTCCTCATCCAGTTGCGCGGCTTCCTCTTCCGGCAGCACCTGATTCTGCTTGAGGTCATCCAGCACCGTCTGCAGGTCCTGCGACGCTTGTTCCCCGGCGGTCGTCGGCCGGGCGGCCAGCACCGATGCTTCCCGAGCGGGAATACACAACGCCGCCAGCGTAAAGATGGCGGGGAGCGCCACGACGCGGGCAAAACGAACGGGACGAATACGCGGCAATGCCGATTGCCAGTTCCGCTCATACCGTGGCAACTGTGCCGCCCATTGCTCGTCTGGCAGTTCGCTCAGGGCCATGAGCAACCCGCCGGTCTGGAGTTGCCGATCGAGCAGAGCCACTGATTCCTGGCGGGTAAAGCGCCGCTCCCGTGTGGCATAAAACGCGGCGATCCACACCACCGGCGCAAGACAACCCAGATACACCGCGGGTACGACAAAAGCGGGCGCGACCAGCTTGACCATCAGGACCACAACGCCGTAGCCCACCAGAAAGCCAGAGGTCCAATCGGCGGCAGAGTGCAGGAATTGGCCGAACTGCAGCCGGCGAAGGTGCCGCGTGATCCAGGTGTCCGACGCATGCATGGCGAATTGTCCTGTCTCGACTCGTGATGTTCTTCGCTCGACCTGTGCTCGTCACTTCACCCACCTCGCGACGGTGGGCAGACAGGCGGGACTGGCGTCTGATCGTCAGCCGGCAATTTCGGCGGGAAATATGCGACCCGCGAATTCTCTAACACCTGTCGGATGAGTATGGTGGAGAGACTCCCTAAAGAAAAGCCCCTGTTTGAACCGGCCTGCGCCTGCGGCCACAGATCGACATCGCGCTCTGCCGGATCCGGAATCACTGCCATGCAGTTGTGGTTTTGTGCTCACTGCCATTCGTGGTCGCGGCGACTCCACGACGCGTGTGAGTACTGCGAATTGGACCTGCCCATCCTCGGGCACGAGCCAACCCCCGCCGAGCTGGAACAGCGGGTGGGTGTGCTGGAAGAATTTGTCTCCGAGATTGAACTGGTCCGGCCCACTCCGCCCCGACGAGGCGCGTTACTGCTGACATCGCAAGGACTTGCGTTCCTGCCGCAGTTGGCCGGTCAGCATGCAATCCTGACCTGTGACGAACCCACTGGCCGGCTGTGGCCGCCCGATGCCAGTCGCTGGTTTTTGCGCCGGCCCGTCGGTGCGATCCTGCCCACATTTCCCCCGGATAACGAGCGGGCCAGCCTCCAGCTTTCGGTACCGCTACTGACGCTGCCTGGCAGTTGGTTCATGCCCATCGACCAGTTTCAGGGACTGGAATTCCGCTGGCGGCGCTGGTCGCTGCGGCGTCAGGATCGTGCGGAGACGGTGTTTCGCATCCCGAAAACCGCCGAGGGGCACTCTCGGTTGCCGCAATTCTCCGAGCAATGGAATGCCGCGTGGCTCCCCGCCAGCCCCCCCAGCACGGTGAGTCCATGACCGCC
>JBGSIP010000921.1:0-8755 GCA_041742495.1 Planctomycetaceae bacterium | reverse complement strand
GGCTGCCAATGCTCGACGGGGTGAAGATACCCAGCACGTTCATGCCGATCCACAGCAGCGTCAGATACGACAGTCCCGCCAGGCCAATCCCAAAGAAAATAAGCCCGCCAGTCCCCAGCACGTGCTGCGGACGATGGCTGTAGCCGGTCAGGAAGGTCACGGTCATCAAGTCGAGAAAGCCACGCAGGAAGCGGATCACACCATACTTCGAATACCCGAATTCCCGCGGCCGATGGTTGACGGCCAATTCCACCACCTTAAACCCGCGCGATTGCGCGACGACGGGGACAAACCGGTGCAGCTCACCATACAGCCGCAGTTCCCGCACCACATCACGGCGCATCAGCTTCAGCCCGCAGTTGTGATCGTGCAGCTTCAGACCCGTCAACGCCCCAATGAGCCAGTTGAAGACCTTGCTGGGATAAACCTTGTGCCACGGATCCAGCCGGCGTTGTTTCCAGCCGTTGACGACGTCGTAGCCTTCGTTCAATTTGAGAATCAGTCGCGGAATCTCGGCGGGATCGTCCTGCAGATCCGCATCCATCATCAGGACCAGTTCCCCTTCCGCAGCGCGAAATCCGGCCATCAGCGCGGCGGCTTTGCCGAAGTTCCGCCGGAATTTGATGCCCGAGACCCGGCGGTCCTGCCGGGACAATTCGCGAATGACGTCCCAGGAATGATCGCTGGACCCGTCGTCGACCAAGATCATTTCGAACTCGAGGCCCATCGGATCGCACACGGCGGTCACCTGTCGGACCAGCTCGACCAGCGACTCTTCTTCGTTGAACACGGGGACGACGACGGACAACATAGGCTTGCGTCCTGGCAGGCACGAACGGGAATTTGCGGGGAACCTCCGCCCCTCACCCGACAGCGTCGCAGATTTGCGGAGTGGCGCACAGCCCCGTTTTTTCTTCAGCGGCCGTCAGATCGCTCTGGCCCCGGGCGGCCCCCATCTGGGGGTGCCAGAGGGCCATGGAACCGCACCAAGTCCCCCACCTGCCGATTTGGCCGGCTTCGGAGACTGGAGACCCCGCGGCCCGAGACATCGTGTCGCCTGACCGATCCATAGTAGATCGCAGCCGTCAGACCGCGTTTGCACGTTGGGAATTGCCGGAAAAGTGCCCGCGATCGCGCCAGGACTCGGCTGGCCGAACGTCAAATCGTCCGCTCCGGCCAATTGCCGGTTTTTCGTGGTGGACGCTCCCTGCCCCGTGGCTACATTTGGAAGGGAAATTTGTCCCGCCCCAAACCAAGCATCTCCGTCCCGATGGGGGCGGTGTTCTCTCCCTCCGACGCGGCATTCCGCGGCGTGAAACCGAAAGTCCGATTCGTCGGAAACCGAAACACCCGATCGCCCTGATCTTCAGGGTGCATTCCCAGGAGTACCGATGTCGATTGCCTTTGAAGGTGCCATGGCTGAGTCCAGCCGTGGTCATTGTTGCGGTGTCGAGCTGAATTACTCCAAGCCGCGTCATCCCGAACTGCCCAAGCCGGTGGATTTGAAAGCGATTGAGGGAGCAGTCCGCACGATTCTCGCTGCGGTCGGAGAAGACCCCGATCGGGAAGGACTGCTGGAGACCCCGCGGCGCGTGGCCAAGATGTACGCCGAGATGTTTGCGGGTTTGCAGTTGGACCCCGGCCGGCACCTCGAGGTGACGTTCCCCGAAGATTACGACGAGATTGTGCTCGTGCGGGACATTGAGTTCACGAGTATGTGCGAGCACCACTTGCTGCCTTTCCGGGGCAAGGCGCACGTGGCGTACATCCCCCACGGACGCGTCACCGGCTTGAGCAAGCTCGCTCGCGTAGTTGAGGAAGTGGCGCGGCGTCCTCAGGTGCAGGAACGGATGACACAGACGATCGCCGATCTCGTGGAATCACGTTTGCAAAGCAGTGCCGTGGCGGTCGTAATCTCTGCCGAGCACTCCTGCATGTCGATTCGCGGCGTACGCAAACAGGGGGCCCTCACGGTGACCAGTGCCATGCGTGGCAGATTCCGCGAAGACGCGCGCAGCCGGGCCGAAGTTCTTTCCCTGATCAAGGACTAGGCGCATCGATATGTGGCACGTTGTTCCCGCTGCAACTCATCCAACGTAGGTCAGGCTGTGCCTGACGTTCAAAGTGATTCCAGGCTGATCCTCGTCAGGCATAGCCTGACCTACGTCGAGTTCCCGACTCAAGACCGTGTCGGGATGGTCTCGTGTGTTCAAACACCTTTCGCTTTTGCAGCGACACGAAAAGCAATGCACTGCCATGATGATTCAAAAGCAGTACAAGTTTTACGCGGCCCACCGAAATGAGGGACTGCGAGACAAGTGCAGCAATCTCCACGGACATCGATACGGCGTCCGCTGCTATTTTGAGGTCGAGCGCGAAGGGGATATCAGCACGCTGTTTGGCGAGTTCGACAGCCGGATCGAACCGTGGCTGAAGGAGCACTACGATCACGGCCTACTCATTAACGTCCACGATTCGCTGTACGAATCGCTGCAGATGCACATGGATCGGACTGGCGAGCGCCTGAAGCTGAATGAGTTTGACGGCGCGACGAGCGTCGAGAATCTGGCCCACAAACTGTTCAGTGAAATCACCGCGATGGGCTTCCGGCTGGCACAGTTGGAAGTCCAGGAAACGGACACGTCCACGGTGATTTACACGCGTGAGGACTGGGTAGCCGACAATCGCTACCTGTCCACCCGCCGCGCGACTGCCGATCAAATCGCTAGTGGAGTACCCGGCCAAATCACGCCGCAGGGTGTCGAACGCTCCGGGAGTTGATGTTCTGCCTCCAAGCGAGTGATGAAAACCGGTGCCATGACCTCACGTCCTCTGCCGGGTTCTATGCAGTCAGGAGTTGATCAAGGCTGTTGTGCGGCGGGAGCGTCGTTGGGATCACGTTCGCTTGGCGTGATCGCGTCCAACTGTGGCTGGCCAATCGAGTCAGACGGTCAGGTGGGGTGCCACTGCGATCGACCATGGCTGACAAAAAGCGGTGGATGAAACCGCGACCTCCATTCGATACGGCCATCGACAAGAGCGGGCAGCACTGACCGCGAACGCCAATCGTTCCGCGTGACTTCCGCGGACAAAGACGTGTAGACTGATGGGATTGTCATCCGCCACACTGGCTGGGCGTGAACTCGACCAGCTGGCTGCGAACCCGGGAATTGTCTCTATGTCGCCGACTCCCTGCCTCAATCGTTGCGGCTTGCAGTGCTCGTCATCACAGCCAACGCTGTGGAGAACTCCCCTCGTCCTGCCGTCTCTGTTGGGGGTTGTGCTGGCGATTTGCACAAGCGCCTCGGCAGCTCCTCCGGCTGCCATCGCCGAACCGCCGGCCGCGGCGGTGAAGGCGGACACGCGCATCGAGGTCGCCAGTGACGACACGATTCGCAAGGTGGGATTCTCGCCGGAACGTCTGGCGATTATTGCCCCCGCCATGAAAGGTTTTGTCGCCAGCCGGACCGTCACGGGCGTTGTCACGCTGGTCGCCGTCGATGGTGAGATTGTCCATCATGCGGCGGTGGGACAAGCCGTGCTCGCCCCGGCAACTCCCATGCAAGGCGATACGCTGTTCAGCATTGCGAGTATGACCAAACCGATCACGGCGACGGCACTGATGATGCTGGTGTCTGAAGGCAAAGTCGATCTTGACGCCCCCGTCGCCACCTACCTTCCGGAATGGGCAGACATCAAGATGGCAGACGGCTCCCCGCCGCCGACTCCCGTCACAGTTCGGCATCTCATCACGCACACCTCGGGCCTGACGGGCTCGCAGGCCAACACGGGCACTCTGGCCGAAACGGTCGCCGGCTTCGCCCGGCGAAAACTCGCGTTTGCTCCGGGGACCGCGTGGCAGTACAGCCCCGGCGTGAGCGTCTGTGGACGGGTCGTGGAAGTTGTCTCGGGGCAGGATCTGGCGACATTCTTTGACGAGCGAATTTTCCAGCCGCTGGGCATGCACGACACGTCATTTCACCCGCCGGCCGAAGCAGAATCCCGCTATGCTCCCCCATACCGGGTCTCGGCAGAAACTGGCGAGTTGGTCCCCGCCGAACGCACTTGGTTCTCGTCGTTCAATGCCGGAACCACGCCCAATCCTTCCGGGGGACTGGTCTCCTCCGCGACGGATCTGTTCCGCTTCTACCAGATGATCCTAGATGGCGGCGAAGGCAACGGTGTGCGCCTGCTTCCCGCTGCCGCCGTCGAAGAGATGACACGTCCGCACACCGGCGATCTGACGGCTGGGTTTGTTCCCGGGTCGGCGTGGGGCTTGGGCTGGAGCATCGTGCAAGAACCGCAGGGCGTGACAGCGCTTCTGGCCCCGGGAACCTATGGGCACGGCGGCGCGTTGGGCACCCAAGGCTGGGTCGACCCATCACGCCGGACCATTTCCATTCTGCTAATTTCCCGAGCCAATCTGGGGAACTCGGACGCTTCGGATTTGCGCCGCACGTTCCACTTCCTCACCGAGTCCGCCCGGTTGCCATAAGCGGACCAGCCGCCGTTCAATTCGCGCTGTGTGCGTCGGCACCAGCCAACAGGCCTTCGTAGTCTGCAACACGTGCTCCGTGTAAGGCCGCCTCGACGATCCGCCGCCCGAGGGGATCCAGATCGGGCGTCTGCGTGATGAAGGGCTCCAGCGTGTCGCGGAAAAACTGTTCGAGTTGCGCGGCTCCCGCATCGTAGGCTTCGCGTCCCACCTCGGGTTGCCGATCAACTTCGAGAAACTCCTGCGAAATGGACTGCCCTTCGATGACCACGTCGGTCAGCGCATACCCCAACAGAGGGCAGCGGGCCTCCGTCAGTTGATCGGCGTCGAACCGTGCGTGCCCCCGCCGCGTGATGTACTCCCGTGTGATCCACTGCGGCATGAAGCTGACCTTCCATGCTCCCAGATGCTGATTGGGAATCAGCAGATAGCGAGTGCGATGCGTCCGCCGCACCTGGTCCAGCAGCAGGTTCGCCTGATCGACTTCCCGGCCGGTCGCAAATGGCCAGTAAGAGCCGACGCCTTCGGAGCTCATGGCTTCGCTGTCCGTAATGCTGGGATTGGCGTAGCCGCGCGGAGCCACCAACCGCCACAACCAGGCGAGCGCCGGCGGCAGCACGTGGAACAACCCGACAATGCCAAACGTGGGCTGTTCGCGGGTGCACGGAGGACAACGCACGCCAAACGAACGCACATCGACCGTGATTGGCCCGTGATGCACGCCTGGCACGTTCTTGCGGGGCACAATCACACGCGGGTTTGGGCAGGGCTTGCCCGGTGCATCATGAATGTGATCCCAAATAAGCGCCGTCCCGCCCGGGACGGCTTCGATGTTGAGGAACAGCAACGGCTCGGGGGGATGAATGGTCGCCTCTTCCAGGTGGGGGTCCACACCGTACCGCGTGATGTGATTGACCCGCACAAACCAGGCGTCTTCAGCATCAATCACCGTCAGCAGGCCATTGTCCTTCTGCAGGCTGGGGTGACACAGCGCCATGTCGTCGGTGACCGGTTGCAGTTCGCAACCGTGGGGCAGCACCATGTAACGTTTGTCTCCGGTGACGGTGTTGGAGCCCAGCAGCAGTCGGCCGTCCCGCTCGCGATGAACCTGCTCAAGCATTTCGCTCTTGCCGCCGCCGCTGGCCCCTTCATGCATGATCGCCACGCGGTTGCCATAGGGAGAAATGCACCGCACGGTGGAGCAGTGCGCGGTCAGCCAGTGCTCTTTCTCGCCAATGGCCAGCAGCATTCCGTAGACCCCCTTCTTGGCGCTGGGGCCGGGGTACAGGTTGTAGCTGAACAGTTCGTGCATGCCGGGGAGCCGGTTGTGGACGACGACCTGCTGCCCATCAAAGTGCGTGTGCCGAAATGGCGGCGCGACGTAGACAATGGCTTGTGGATTAAAATCCGGCACCAATTGTTCCACATCCAGAATGCCCTGTAGCAGAGCCAGCCCCAAGGCAAAGAAGGCCGCATTCGCAGGACAAACAGCCAGCGCGGCTGCGCCGTGAGTGGGCATGCCCGCCACAAACGGGAATACCACCAGATCCTGAGTCTTGAGCCACTCAAACGTTGCTTCGCGCACGCCGGCAAACTCATGGCCGAACCGGTCGCGATAGCGTGGCTTGTGCGTGACTCCTTCGTCGCCAATCACCATGCAGTTGGGATCGCGGCGGCGCATGCGCGGCTCCCGGTAGTTGGCCGCAATACCGTTCCTGACCCGACAGACATCGGCTTCCACAACGCGACCAAGGCCGGGCACGTCGTATGCCACTTCGGTCATTTGCCCGGGGTCTTCGGCACAGGCCATGGCCTGCAGTTCTTCGGCACTGCGGACCACCCGCCAGGAAGGACAGGCAGCCAGCACGCCCCGCAATTCGTCAGGAATCGGGAAATACTGAAAGCTCGGAGAAGCAGTCACGAACTCATCCTTTGGCTTTTGGCGTCAGATCAGCGTGCCCGACCGCAGCGCAAGTCAGGTCACTCGGTGGCCAGCCGGATTATGACGTCGGAGGCCCGACAGTGGTACTGGGCCAATACGGGCAAGCAAGGCCTCCACACCGCACTTCCCCAGTGCCTGATGCGGGGCTCTGGAACTTGCTTCCCCGGGCCGGTACGCTGTCTGGCACAGACATTTTTTGGCCTGTGCCCCCGCCGGAAACGAAAGAGAGATATGAAGATCGGTCAACCGTCCCACTTCGCCCTGTCGGCGATTCTGGGGGTAGTGTTCCTGTTCTGCTTGCTGGTCGCGCCGGACAATTTTTCGTCCGTCAAGGCCGACGAGCCCGCCGGCATCTGGCGATCATTGTTCAACGGACAGGATTTCACAGGATGGACGCCGAAAATTCGCGGATATCCCGCTGGAGAAAATTTCGCCAACACCTTCCGGGTCGCCGATGGCATGTTGCAAGTCCGCTATGACGGCTACGACAAGTTTGACCGCCGGTTTGGACACCTGTTCTTCGCCGAGGAGTTCTCACACTATCGGTTGCGACTGGAGTACCGGTTTGTCGGCCAACAGGCCAATGGCGGCGAAGGCTGGGCCACCCGCAACAGCGGCGTGATGGTGCATGGCGAACGCCCGGAAACGATGGGCGTGGAACAGGACTTCCCGACCTCCATCGAAGTGCAAATTCTCGGCGGTGACGGCAAAACGCCCCGCACCACCGGCAACCTGTGCACGCCTGGTACCAACGTGGTCATGAATGATCAGTTGGTCACGCGCCATTGCAACAACTCCGCGTCGCAGACGTTTCATGGCGAACAGTGGGTCAAACTGGAAATCGAAGTCCGCGGCAACGAGGTGATTCGCCACTTCATCAATGGAGAGAACGTCCTCGAGTACCAACAGCCCCAGTACGATCCCAAGGATCCGCATGGTCTGGAATTGAGCACGGCGGCCGGCGGACTCATGCTGTCCAAGGGGACAATTTCATTGCAGTCGGAATCTCACCCGTGTGATTTCCGCAACATCGAAATCATGGTTATTGAACCCTGATGCTGGTTCCCGGCAGTTGAACGTCATTTGGATGAAGCCGCCGCAGTGAATCGGGACGCCTCGTTGCCAACTCGCAATCCCGCCGCACGACCGCGACCAGCGGTCGTGCGGGAGGCTGGATCTGGGCAGACTCGCAACCTCGTTTGGCGGACGATCCAGATCGTGCTGCAGCTCCTGTGTCCGCTCTGGTTCCGGTACCGCGCGCGAGGTCTGGAGCAGATCCCCGCCACTGGCGGATGCCTCCTGCTCATCAATCACCAAAGCTTCCTGGACCCGCTGCTCGTCGGGCTGCCACTGCAGCGTCCCGTCAGCTTTGTCGCCCGCGACAACCTGTTCCATGTGCCTGTGGTCGGGTGGGTGCTGCGGTCCTGCTACGTGCTGCCTATCAACCGGGACGGAGCAACGACCGCCGTCGTGCGGGAATCGATCCGGCGGGTCGAGCAAGGGTTTCTGGTGGGGTTGTTTCCCGAAGGAACCCGCAGCGAGAACGGCAGACTGCAGAGCGTGAAACCGGGCTTTCTCGCGATCGCCCGCCGGGCCGCGGTCCCCATCATTCCAGTCGGCATCGACGGGGCCCATCTGGCGTTTCCGCGCGGCGCACGGATGATCTGGCCCGCCTCGATTCGAGTTGTCTTTGGCCCACCATTGCCCACGTTTGTCCCCACCGCCGGTGAGGCACCCCTGTCAGACGATGCACTGCTGGCCCGCGTGACGGCAGCCATGCAAGCGGTGCACGCCTCAGCCCGCGCCTGGCGCGAGGGGTCTGCAGACCAGGCTGCGCTCGGTGACGTGAGCGCCCCCACCAGCGATTTCGTTGTCCGCGATTCGCTTCTCCCGCCCGGGCTGATATCAGCCGCGGACGCAGCCTCGGAAGACTCGGCAAAATAGGCAGCCCTTCCGAGTTCCAGACCTGTTTCATTTCTGCTTTGTACGGCCGGGCCACTCTTGCAGAGGCCACTTTTCGTGGCTAAACAATGGCTCGCGTGACGGGGAACTCGACAGGATCGTCGCTGATCCCGGTCCACGCTTGATCCTTCGACGTCGCCCCCCGACAGGAGCTCACGGATGAGCCTCTTTGCTGTCATTCACCCGGACGATCTGGACGCGGACCTCGAATTGGCTGGCGATGAGCCAGTGATTCTCTCGTTCGAAGCTCACGTGCGTGAGCTGAAGCGTCAATCCACCGAACGGTTCCTCACGCGGGCACGTCTGTTGCACCGCCATCGGACCTGCCCCGCCTGCGATTCGGCGGCAGTGCTGCC
>JBGSIP010000920.1:0-2779 GCA_041742495.1 Planctomycetaceae bacterium | reverse complement strand
CGTGCTGCGCGGCAGATCACCACGCCGGAAGCTAAGCGCATCTGCTATCGCGCGCCGGAAACGTTGCCGCAAGCCCCCCAGCTTGACACCCCCCCGCCACGAACGGTCGCTCATCCGGACAACGGCGTGGGCGAATGGCGGCTCTCGCTCGACGAGGCGATCAGTGTCGCCCTGGCCAATTCCGAAGTCATTCGCGTGCTGACCGGCGTCAGCGCCGCATCGACCGGTCAGACCATCTACGATCCCGGCATCGCCAATACCGCCATCGATCGTGCGCGGGGCCGCTTTGATCCCGTGTTGTCGATCGATCCGACTGTCAATCAGTCCGATTCCCCGTTTGCCGCTCCCGGCCCCTTTCCTCCCGGGGCCACGCTGGAGGGGCAGACGGCTGAAACCTATGGTGTGGATGCTTCACTGACCGAGCAGAACGCCCTCGGCGGCGTGGGAGCCCTGCGCTTGGGTTCCACCCGGTCCGTGCTAGACCCGTCGGCTGCGCTGCTCAATCCGCAGACGCAATACTTCACCGAGATGAGCTACGTCCAGCCGCTGCTGCAAGGGGCGGGCATTCAGGCGAACATTGCTCCGGTCCTCGTTGCCCGCATTGAAACCGAGCGATCCTTTTTTCAGTTCAAAGGGGCCGTGCAGGAACTGGTGCAAAGTGTGGTCAGTGGCTATTGGCAACTCGTCGCGGCACGCACCGAACGCTGGGCCCGTCAGCAGCAGGTTGATCGCGCCCAGTTTGCCTTTGAGCGAGAACAAGCCCGCAAAATTCGTGGTTTGGGGGACGCGGCTGACGTAGCTCAGACTCGTGTCACACTCACCAGTTTTCGCGCCAATCTCGTGGCCGCAGAATCATCTGTGCTGCAGCGCGAAGCGGCCTTGCTCAACGTCTTGGGCCGTTCGCCCACCGAAGTCGGCGAAGTCATCCCTGTCACCTCTCCGCACGTCGACAGGCTGGATTTCTCGTGGGGCGAACTGCTGATGCTCTCGGAGACGTACCGTCCGGACCTCATCGAGCTCAAGCTGATTCTCGAAGCCGATCAACAGCGGATTGTGACGGCGCGCAACTCGGCCCAACCGCAGATCGACGCGGTCGCCCTGTATCGCTGGGATGGCATCAACGGGCGCACCCCTTCCGGAGCCAGTCTTTCCAGTGACGGCTCCCAATTCACCGACTGGACACTCGGAGTCAATTTCTCGGTTCCGCTGGGACTGCGTCAGGCACGCGCCGACGTTCGCCAGCAGGAACTGCTGCTGGTCCGCGATCGCGCGCAACTGCAGCAAGGGCGGCATGCGGCCACGCACGCCGTGGCGCTGAGCCTGCGCAACCTCGACCAGAACTTTGCCCAGTATGAGGCGTTTCTGGAAGCACGCGAAGCGGCGGCCAGCAACCTGCTGGTCCAGCAGGCCGAATTCGAGAACGGCCGCGCCATCTTTCTGAATGTCCTGCAGGCACTCGTCGACTGGGGCAACGCTGTCAGTTCCGAATCACAGTCACTGACGCAGTTCAATGCCGAACTCGCCAATCTCGAACTGCAGACCGGCACCATTCTCGAAGCTCACGGAATTCGATTTGTCGAAGAGCGTTTCCGGTTCGCCAGCCCGCTCAGTCATCACGATGACGAATGCTATCCCGCCGCAATGTCCCCAAGCACCAACGCGGCACGGTTTGAGAATCTCGATCGACCATCGGAGGAGTTCTTCGATCTGCAGCCCCCCTCTTACCAGCCCCGCGCAGTACGCCCCACAGTGCCCGCCCCTGAACTGCCGCCAGGCGAACTCCTGCAGCCCCCGGAGGCGATCCCCGGCCAGCCGTCGTCGTTCAGGCGCTCACCGGAACCGCAGGCTCGGCTGCTGATCCCTGCCTCAGCATCCATCCCGGACTAAGGGGACTCCGCATGCATCCTCTGGTGTTCTGACAGGGCTCATCACTGCCCGCTACTCGTAGCGCAGAGCCTCAATCGGATCGAGTTGGCTCGCGCGGCGGGCAGGGTAGTACCCAAAAAATACTCCGACCGCCCCGGCAAACAGAATGGCCATCACGGCCGCGGGGAGCGAAACGACAATCGGCCATTTCACGCTGGTCGAAAACGAGTTGATCAGCGTCATGATCCCCACAGCGCCTCCCACCCCCAGCAGAAATCCGACGATACCTCCGATCGTGGAGAGCACGACAGACTCCACCAGAAACTGCACCAGAATGTCTCGACTGGTTGCCCCGACAGCCATTCGAATGCCGATCTCGCGGGTTCGTTCGGTGACGGAGACCAGCATGATGTTCATAATGCCGACCCCGCCCACCAGCAGAGAGATACCGGCAATGGCGGCCAGCATCGCGGTCATCGTTCCCGTAATGATGCTCAGCACGTTGGCGATTTCGGTCGTGTTCTGAACGGAGAAATCATTGGCCTGGCCCGGGACGATCCGGTGTCGGTCAGCCAGCAGCGTACGGATTTCCTCGGCGGTCTGCGTCATCTGCGTGGCCTCGCGCGCTGACACGAGGATGGCGTTGACGTTGTCGAAACTGCTTCCGGAGAGTCGTTTGCGGGCCGTGGAATACGGCATCAGCAGCACATCGTCCTGATCGTCGCCCATCAGGTTGGCCCCTTTGGTCTCCAGCACTCCGACGACGCGAAACGGAATGTTGCGGATGCGTACTGACTCGCCAATCGGATTCGTGGTCTGGAACAGTTTCTCGGCGACAGTCTGACCCAGGACGCAGACTTTGTCCGCGGCGTTCACATCGCGTTCGGTGAAAAACCCCCCCAGGCGGATGTTC
>JBGSIP010000919.1:0-2646 GCA_041742495.1 Planctomycetaceae bacterium | reverse complement strand
TTCGGCAAGCTGAAGAACTTCTATGAAGCCGAGTCGGGCTTCTGTATTTCGAAGTTCATGATTCTCGAGCTGCTGGTGGCCGTCATTGTCGGCGGACTGTTTTACATGCTGGCCCGGTCCATGCACCCGACTCGCGGTCCGCGCGGTCGCTTGCAGACGGCATTGGAAGCCATGGTGACCTACGTTCGTGACGACATCGCTCGTCCCGCCATCGGCGGTCACGATGCCGACCGGTTTGTCCCCTATCTGCTCACCGTGTTCTTCTTCATTCTCACCGCAAACCTGCTGGGCATGATTCCCTGGCTGGGGACGATCACGGGAGACATTTCCGTCACCAGCGGTCTCGCACTGGCCACGCTGGTCATTGGTGCGGCCGCAGGAATTCAGAAGATGGGAGGGGGTGGGTTCCTGCTGAATTTCATCCCCCACATGGAACTCCCTTGGTATATGGCCCCGCTAAAGATCGTCATCTTTGCCCTCGAGCTGTTTGGCTACTTCATCAAGCATGCGGTGTTGGCCTTGCGTTTGTTTGCCAACATGGCGGCGGGTCACCTGGTGCTGCTGGGCATTTTGGGCGGCGTCGTGGCCGCCTCAGAACTCGGCTTCACCACGTGGATGACCGGAGCCTTCTTTGGCATCCTTGGCTCCGCGGTCTTCAGTTGTCTGGAAGTCTTTGTGGCCTTTCTGCAGGCGTATGTCTTTACGCTGCTCTCAGCGCTGTTCATCGGAGCATCGCTGCACCATCACTAGCGGGAATCAACTGTTCGCGAGCATCCCGGGGGTCAGCTGCTGGCCGCCTGGTGTTCCGAACTTGAATATCTGGCTGGCAGCGGCAAGTGGCCGCTGGGGCCTGTGTGGGTCAGTTCAGTCTCAATCCGGGTGATCCGGGTCTGAAATTATCGAAGCGAAGGAGTAGATCGTGGCTCGGTTCGTGAAGACATCTTTGATTGCCATGGCGGCCGTCTGCGTGGCGACCCCGGCGTTTGCTCAGGACGGCGGAGCCATGGTTCCAGATTCCGTCGGATATGGGCTGATCGTGCTGGGCGCTGGCCTGGGCATCGGTCGTATCGGTGGCTCGGCCCTGGAGAGCATGGCTCGCCAGCCCGAAAAGGCCGGACAAATTCAGGTCGCCATGCTGATCGCCGCGGCTCTGATCGAAGGTCTGGGCTTCGCAGCGCTGTTCGGTAAGTAAGGCTTGGCCGGGCGTTGTGTCGACCAGCCCCCTCGGACTGTTCGTCACACCGCGCCACGCGAAGGTCAGATCGTTCCCCGCTGGGGGAGGATGCGAGACCTCGCGGGGCACTCGGCAGTGAGAATGGCGAACGGGCGATCGTTCTCCGCAGTCTCCACTGGGTGACTGGGGCGCGGTCACCACCGCGAGTTGGCAGTTTCTGTTTTGTCTTCATTCGCCTGGCTGCGTGGCAGCAGGGCGGCTTCCCTGGTGGGAGATTCTGACGTGTCGCTCAATCCGCTGGTCAACGCGACCACTGGTGCTTGGCGCTATCTGCTGTTGACGGGGGTCGTTCTGGCGTTCTTGGCCCTGCCGGCTGTTCGCAGCCATGCCAAGGACCAGCCAGCATCGACTCACGAGGATACAGCGCACACCAGCGCGGAGCACGGCGCCGCTCATGGCGAACACCATGTGGCGTTGGGTGAACCAGCCGAAAAGCAGAAACCTCTCGACTGGCGGGCCGATCTGGCTGTGTATAGCCTGATTGTCTTTGTCGTGCTGATGGCCATTCTAACGACCTTTGCCTGGGGCCCGCTGATGGGTGCCATCGACGCTCGCGAAGCGGCGATTCGGCAGTCCATCGAATCGGCCGAGGAGACACATCGGCGGGCAGAAGCCATGCTCGCCGAACATGCCCGCCGGCTCGACGCTGTGCAGGACGAAGTTCGCGAAATTCTGGCCGAAGCTCGTCGGGATGCCGAGCACACCAAGAACGAGATCGTGGCGTCCGCCCAGAAAGAGTCGCAATTGCTCACGCAGCGCTCGTTGGAGGAGATTGGGCGGGCCCGCGATCAGGCCTTGGACGAACTGTTTCACTCGATGAGCAACTCGGTCGCCTCGGCAGCCGAAACGGTCATCGGGCGCAGTCTGTCCGACGACGATCGTCGCCGGCTGGTCAGCGAGGCCTTGAACTCGCTGTCGACCTGACCGTCGCTCGGCACGCACGACAGTCTGACAGCACAAGACGAAGTAGAAGACAGCCACGGGCAACGACCGCTGGTCGCGGCTGAGGCAGACAAATAGCGTTCATGAGAGGTGCCTGACGGCATGTCGAGTCCATCCACTGCTCAATCGACGGCGGTACGTATGCTGGAAGATCCCAGCGTGCGGTCGGTCGCCCGCGTCTACGCAGAAGCCCTGCTGGAATCGGCCGGCGCTCAGGCGGATGACGTGCAGACCGAACTCGCCTCCCTGGTGACGGACGTCCTGGATCGCTCGCCGGAGCTCGAACGTATTTTTGCGTCTAAGCTGATTTCTCGTGATGACAAAGTGGCGATGGTCAGTCGCAGTCTACGTCCCAGTTGCTCACCGTTGGTCAGCAACTTCCTGGGCGTGCTCGCTGACCACGATCGGCTTGAACTGCTCCGTGCTGCGGCGGACGAGTTCCGTCGCGAACGCGATCAACGGGCCAGCCG
>JBGSIP010000918.1:0-2308 GCA_041742495.1 Planctomycetaceae bacterium | reverse complement strand
ATTATCTCTTCGGCTGACTCGGACGCCGTCAGCGGGCCGCAGCCCGACCCGCGAGCGAGTCTGTCGACACCCTCGGCACCCGCCGTCGACAGCCAGTCTCACGTGGCGCTAGACGCAGTCATCAGCGCCGTGTATCGCACTTATCCGCTGCTCAATGCGGCGTTGTACGAGCGGAACATCCGTGCGGGAAACCAGTTGGCGGCTAGCGGGGAATACGACCTCAAGTTCAAGGCGTCGACCGAGAACGGTCCCGTCGGGTTTTATGAAACCTACCGGCAGTCGCTGGGAGTCCTCCAGCCGCTGTATCAGGGGGGCGAAGTGTTTGCCGGCTATCGTGTGGGGCGCGGCAGCTTTCAGCCCTGGTATCTGGAACGGGAGACAAATGGCGGCGGCGAATTCAAAGCCGGTCTGCTGGTTCCGTTGTCGCGCAATCAGAACATCGACGCGCGACGAGCCGAATTGTGGCGGTCGGGATTGGACCGCTGGCAAGCCGAACCCGAAATCCAGGCCCAACTGATCGGGTTTGTGCAAGAAGCCACGTATGCCTACTGGAACTGGGTCTCGGCGGCGGCCCGCTTCCACATTGCCGAACGTGTGCTGCTGCTGGCTGACCAACGCATGGAACGGATTCGCCGACAGGTCGAAACCGGGCTGGAGGATCCGCTGGAACTGACCGACAACCGGCGGTTGCTGGCCGAGCGGCAGGCCAAGCTGGAAGAAACGTCACGCAAGTTGCAGCAGTCCGCCGTGAAGTTGTCACTGTATCTGCGCGATGTCAACGGCGAACCGTTTGTTCCCACGGCGCTACAGGCTCCGCCATTTCCGCTGGCGCTCGTCGCAGACACATCCCTGATGCAGGCTGACATTCAGCATGCCCTGCGGCAGCGCCCCGAACTGCAGGTGCTGGCGCTGATGCAGCGGCAGTTGAATGTCGACTACGCCGAGGCGCGCAACGATCTGTTGCCCAACGTCGATGCGGCGCTGGTGGCCTCGCAGGATGTTGGCGAACCGACGAGTTCCAAAAACGATAAGGGTGACTTCGAGCTCGACGCGGGTCTGTATGTCGATGTGCCGCTGCAGCGGCGCAAAGCCCAGGGGAAACTGCGCGCCATTGAAGGCAAGACCGCGCAACTGCGGGCCAAGCGGCAACTGGTCGAAGACAAAATCGCCGCTGAAGTGCAGGCGGCCTATGCGGCACTTGCCACTGCGTATCGGCAGGCCGCGCAGGCAGCAGAGGCGGTGGAACTGGCCGAGGAGCTCGCCCGCCGGGAACGTCGCAATTTTGAGCTGGGAGCGTCTGACCTGCTCAAAGTGACGCTGCGTGAGCAGTATGCCGCAGAATCGTCTGAAAAGGCTGTCGACTCGCTACTGGCCTACTTTCTGGCCCGCGCCGATTATCGGGCCACGCTCGCCCTCGACGCGCTGCCGACAGGGCAGTAGTCCCGCGCCGGCGTTCCATCGCAATCAACTTGTCAACAGCAAGCTCGGCTTGCCGCTGACGTTACGAAGCGGCCGGTGTTGGCAAATCGATCCACTGGCCAGCGGCCGCAGAGCGGTGCACTGCTGCTGTGAACTGCATGTAGCGCAGCGCCGTGGCAAAGTCGTTCCGCCGTGTTTGTTCTTCGCCGCGAATCGCTCCGACGAACTCGCTCACCACCCGCCACGGAGTCGCAATCTCTGCGGGGACCGTCAGCTCTTGCAATTCGGACTGACCACGCCGAGCGCCATACAGTCGCTCCACAGGGTCGCAAAGCAGCTTGATGGTCCCCGACGACCCGTACAGGTGCACCTGCTTGCCGGTGCCAAAGTGGATGGCCCCACTGATGTGATACAAGCCGCGGGCACCGCCGGCCAACTGGGTCAGCACGTGCGCACAGTCGGGGACTGTGACGGGGACTGGGTCGATGTGTCCGGGGGCTGGACGGGTCGGTTCGAACAGCGCCGTCTGGGCGAACACCCGCTGCGTGGCGGGGGTCCACCGCATGGCGGTTTCATGCAGAATGCCCAGCGTCAGCAGATTGATGCCACTGCGGGTGGCATCCTGCCGCCAATGCAGTTCGCGCGTGTAGTCGACGAACGTGCTTTCGGCTCCGAGCACCACCAGTTCGCGGAGCTCGCCCAGAAAGTCGTAGTCGACCAACTGCCGGACGTAGCGATCACAGGTCAGGCCAAAGGGACTGGGGACCACCTGTGCGACCAGGTCGGGAGCCTGCTGGCTCGCGGCGACCATCGCCTCCGCGTCCTCCAGCGTGGCTGCCATACGGGCTTCGGTCAGCACGTGTTTGCCAGCCGCCAGGGCCGCCAGCAC
>JBGSIP010000917.1:0-2774 GCA_041742495.1 Planctomycetaceae bacterium | reverse complement strand
TGCTGCTGAAGCTGCCGCTGGGAGCTTCGCTCACTGCCGTACAACTGGATCTGCTCAACGCCGCCTTGACCGACGACGATGCAAACTTGCGCATGACAGCCGTCCGTGCCGCACGTCAGCTCATGGGGAAGTTCACGCTGGAAGACATTTCCTCCGCGGTCCCCGTGCAGGATGCCAGCGCCGCCGTGCGTCGAGAATTGTTGATTGCCCTGCGTGAAGTGGGCCCTGTCGAGCATCTGGACGCGTGGGTGGGCCTGGCGCGACAGTATGACGGTCAGGATCGCTGGTATCTGGAAGCACTCGGGATCTCGGCCGCAGGACATTGGGACGAATTGTTGCCGGCCTACCTCGCATCGCGGGGCGCGAAGCCTTTGGATCAGGCGGCGCGAAATCTCATCTGGCGTTCGCGCGGCAGTGAATCGGCAGCGCTGTTGGCCAAACTCATCCTCGATCCGGCCACGCCTGACGACGATCTCCCACGGCTGTTCCGGGCGCTCGACTTTGCGCCGGCTGCCAGTGCGGCGGCGGCTGCTCAGCAATTGGCCTTTGCCAGCGACCTGCCTGCTGGTCCGCGCGGGAATCTGATTCTCTCAGAAGCCATTTCCCGCGTGGGCGATATTGATCTGGCCAGCCGGCCGGAAATTGTCCCCATCCTCGATCGAATCCTGGCTGCCCAAGCCAATACTTCGGCTTTTGTGGCCACCGTCGCCCGATTCAAAATGAAACAGCGTCGCCCTGATCTGGTCGCCATGATTCAGGCCAATCCCGCATCGCAATTGGGGGTTGAAGCGGCTCGGGCCTATGTGGACATGGCAACTGCTGACGAGATCAAGGCACAAACGCTGGCGATGGACGTGCGGGCAGGAGTCGCATTTCTGGAAACGCTGGGCCTGACCGAATCGCCGCGGCTGGTCAATCACCTGACAGACTGGCTGCCTGAGTCGAGCATCCCGGCTGACATCCGCCGGGCGGCTGCCAAGGCGTTGGGACGCACCGATCAGACCTGCCTGAAGCTGGCCACCTTTGCGGATTCCAATTCCGTGCCGGATGACATTCGCATCGTCGTCGCGGCGGTACTGCATGGGTCGAGTTCGCGGACAGTGCGCGAGATTGCTCATCGTCATTTCCCGCTGCCCGCCTCGGCCAGTCAGCAATCGCTCCCCCCAATCAACGAACTGGTCGCACTCAATGGTGACAGCGCCAATGGACGCATCCTGTTCTTTGACAAGGCGACCTGTGGCAAGTGTCACCGTGTGCAGGGCATCGGCCGCGAGGTCGGGCCCGACTTGACGGAGATTGGGTCAAAACTGAGCCGGCAAGCGTTGTTTGAGTCGATTATTTTTCCGTCTGCGGGCATCAGCCACAATTACGAATCGTATGTGGTCCTGCTCGATTCGGGACGTACTGTCACCGGCCTGCTCTCCAGTGCGACCGAACAGGAAGTGACTTTGAAGAATGCCGAGGGCATTGCGGAGACATTCTCCCGCGACACGATTCTCGAACTGGTGAAGCAAGAGGTGTCCCTGATGCCGGCCGACTTGTCACGCCTGGTCACTCCGCAGGAACTCGCCGACATTGTCGCCTATATGGAGACGCTCAAGAAGCCGTAATTGCGGCCGTGGAACCGCCACGGCCGCCGACTGCTGCGGTAGCAAGGTTGTCGCGGCAAGTAACCTGCTGTGGAGCAGGCTTCTGGTAAGCGCCGCCGCGCGAGGAGAGATCGTTCATCGACTCACGCGGCGCGCCGGGTGGCGGTGCTTTGCTCGTCCAGCAGATAGTAGAACGCCTCCGCCAGGCGGCGGGTAGTGCTCCCCGGAATGCCATCTGCCACCGGCCGATTATCCAGCGCGACGACAGGAGTGACTCCCAACGTCGTGCTCGTGAGAAAGATCTCGTCGGCCTGCTGGAGTTCGTCCAGTCGAATATCCCGCTCCACAGGCCGCAATCCAAGCTGACTGGCGAGATGCAACACGCAGGTCCGTGTGATGCCGGCCAGAATGCGCGACTGCAGCGCCGGGGTGGCGAGTGTTCCGTCGAGGATCGCAAAGACATTGCTGGCGGCCCCTTCCGTGACGTGACCCAGCGCGTCGATCAGGATGGCTTCCGTCGCGTCCTGCTCCACGGCAGCCTGCACGGCCAGGCAGTTGGCCAACAGGCCGTTGCTTTTGATGTCCGGACGCTTCCATCGCAGGTCCGCATGTGTGATCGCACGGATTCCCACGCGGCTGCGACTGCTCAGTGCCGCAGGGTCCAGCGGTTCCACCCAGATCAGGACGTTTGGTTCGACGGTTCCGGGAAAGCGATGCGTGCGGCGAGCCGCGCCGCGCGTGACCTGGACATATCCAATACCAAACTCGACCGGGTGCAGCGCCAGCAGGTCGCGCAATCGTGCCGCGATGAGCGGGAGATCGGCCGTCATCCGGCAGGCGGAGAGACTGCGCTGAAAGCGGGCCAGATGTTCGGCCGGACGAAACAGTTGTCCGCGATGAATCCGCAGCACTTCGTAGACCGAATCTGCAAACAGAAAGCCGCGGTCGAGCGCCGGAATGCGGACATCGTCCAGTGGCTGAGTGAGGCCGTTGTAGTTGGCCCAGCAAATGGCGGTTGGGTCGGTCATGCACAGATCACTTCGTCGTAGCGCGTGGAACAACAACATTCGGTCGATCGCCGGCCGGGGGCTTGCAGCCCCGCTGTGGAACGATCACGAGCGGGTCAGCTTTCGCAAAAAGTAACAGCCAGCCAGCAACAGCAGAGCGTTCCCCAGCCACATTGCC
>JBGSIP010000916.1:0-3772 GCA_041742495.1 Planctomycetaceae bacterium | reverse complement strand
GCTCCGGCATGTCGAGCAGTTGTACAACGAACTGGTGGCATTCAAGGCGGACCGTCGCACGCTGCTGATGGCAGTGGGGGGCGGCGTCACCGGTGACCTCGCCGGGTTTGTGGCTGCGACGTATAACCGCGGCCTGCCGTTTGTGCAGGTGCCCACCACGCTGCTGGCCACGGTGGACAGCTCGGTGGGGGGCAAAGTCGGCATCAATCATCCGCAGGGCAAGAACCTCATTGGTGCCTTTCATCAGCCACTGGGCGTGCTGATTTCCACCAGCTACCTGAACACGCTGCCCGACCGCGAATACACCTCGGGGCTGGCTGAAGTCGTCAAGTATGGCGTGATTCTGGACGCGGACTTCTTCCACTTTCTGGAGCAGCACGTCAGTGCGCTACGCCAGCGGCTGCCGTGGGAACTGCGGGAAATCATCTATCGCAGTTGCCGATTGAAAGCAGACGTCGTCGAAGAGGACGAGTTTGAACGCTCGGGCCGCCGGGCCGTGTTGAATTACGGACACACGTTTGCACACGCGTACGAAGCACTGGTCGGCTATGGCGAGCTGCTGCATGGCGAAGCTGTGTCGATCGGCATGGTCTCGGACAGCCTGCTGGCCGAACAGGTGGGTTTGATCTCGGCGGACGTGACAGGTCGCCAGTTGGAACTGCTGCGAGCGCTCGGCCTGCCGGTGCAGCTTCCCGCGAGTGACGCACTCACGTCCGACGCCATCATCGAGTGCATGAAGCTCGACAAAAAAACCATCGGCGGGGCGTTGCGGTTTGTACTCCCCTCCTGCATCGGTCACGTCGACCTGATGCCCGGCATCGACGAAAGCATCGTCCGGGGCGTCCTCGAACGGCACCGTGCGTTGTAGTGCCGTCGTTCCTGCCACCGGCGCGACAGCGGTTCACATCAGCAGTGCACGCAGTTGCGAAACGAAAGCAGGAATCGCCTCGCGGGGCGGCTCGGCACCTTCGTACTCCAGCGTCACAAATCCGCGGTACTCCGCGTCGCGCAGAATCTGCACCACCCGGGACAGATCAGCGGGCACCTTGCCGGCGTTGTTGGGATTCATCTCCACCTTGATCTGAGCGTTCACGGCGTGGGGGGCAATCTTGACGAGATCGGCATAGGGGTCCGCGGTGCGGAAGTTCCCACTGTCAAAATTGATCCCGAAGGCTGGTGAGTCCCCCACCCGCTGGACAATGTCCAGCAGACCTTCCGGCGTGGCGGTGATGCCGCCATGATTCTCCAGGCCCAGCACCACACCGCTGGCTTCTGCGACCGGCAGAATCTCCTGAATGCCGGCCACGCAAAGTGACAAGGCCTCTTCCAGCGATTGATCCTTCTTTTGCGTTCCGGCAAAAATTCGGATGACGGGTGCGCCCAGATCGCGGGCCACTCGAATCCAGTCGCGGGCCAGTGCCAGTTGCTGGTCGCGAACGGGACCAGCGGGGTGGCAGAAATCGTTGCCAATCGCGGTCCCGGAGATCGTCAGTCCCAGCCGATGGGCGTGCAGCTTCAGCCGGGCGATGTATTCAGCCGGCGGATTCTTCGGAAAGTAATAGCTGGTGAGTTCTGCCCCGTCGAGATTGTTCTGCGCGCAGAAGTCAAGCACGTCGAACAGGTTGAGTTCGGCGGTCTGCGGACTCCCCCATTCCCAGCCGCGCGCCAGCAGTTTGTTGAATGAATATGCGGCCAAAGCCAGCTTGAAGTGCGGGCCGTTCAACCGGGAGATCGGTGCTGCGGCTTGCGCGTGGCTGGGGTTCAGGCCACCGGTGTTTGCCAGCCACGCTGCCGCGGTCGAAGCCGCTGCACACAGGAGACCGCGACGGGACCATTCAGACCGTTGTGGGTGCATCACAGATTCCTCGAAGGGGCAATCAGGCGGTAGGGTGTGTGAAGGGAGGCGGCGGCAGCAGAACTGTCGGCCAAGGCCACATCCCGCAGCCGTTTTGGGCGGCAGACAGGACTGGGGGGAGACATCAGTATTGTGCAGCCCCCTATAATCCCCCCACAAGCGTGCGAGGTCGGAAGTCCCCCATCGCTGCGACCGTAAGATCGATGGCGCAGTTGACGTCGTCCGTGCAGGACCCGCTCGCGGGACGCGTGATCTGTGAACGGCCCTCAAAGTGAGTTCGGCGGCCAAGGCCTGAAAGTGTGTTCATGTCTGTTCCCTTGGCTGGCAGTCACGGTTCACCCCCCAGCAGTTCACCACACAGTGTTCCACCACACAGTGTTCCATCCCCCAGCGGCGGCGTCGCAGCCGGGCTGATCGCCGGGTTGGGGGGCTTGTTCTACGAGAATCCGCGACTGCTGCTGCTGTCGATTTTGTTGATCGTCACGGCTGGTCTCTCCGCCCTGCAGGTGATTCCGCGCCAGGAAGATCCCATCCTGACGCAGCGGTTCGCCCTGATCAAAACCATCTATCCGGGGGCCAGTCCGGAACGGGTCGAAGCGCTGGTGACCAAGCCGATTGAAGACAAACTGGTTGAAGTCGAAGAGATCAAAACGCTGGAGTCCAATTCGTCCACCGGCATCTCGATCATTGCGATTGAGCTGGATGACAACATCTATGCCGTGGACAGTGTCTGGTCGCGCGTGCGTGACAAGCTCTCCGATGTCGAGCCGTTGTTGCCCGCGGAGGCTTTCACTCCCGAGTATCAGGAACTGTATCCCCAGGCGCAGGCCATCATTGTCAGCGTGCGGTGGGACGGGGACGAAGCACCGAACGCCACGATTCTTTCGCGATTGGCCAACGAGCTGGGAGATTCCCTGCGCGCGGTATCCGGCACGGCCGAGGTCAAACAGTTTGGCGCGCCGAACGAGGAAGTGCTGGTGGAAGTCGACGCGCTGGCCCTTGCCGCACGTGGTTTGACGCCCGTCGATGTTGCACAGTCCATTCGCGGCAGCGATGCCAAAGTGACCAGCGGACAGTACCACGGTGCCGAGAATGAATTGCTGGTTGAGCTCGATTCCGAATTGGACTCTCTGTCCCGCGTGCGCAATATCCCGCTGCGGATTGCCTCTCAGGGGGGCTCGGTTCGCGTGGGTGATCTCGCGGAGGTCTCCCGGCACATGGTCGACCCACCAGTGGAAATGGCACTCGACGATGGTCGACCCGCCATTTTCGTGGCGGCACTGACGGAACCGTCCCGCCGCATTGATGTGTGGGCCGAGTCGGCCCGCCTGGCGGTGGCCAAATTTCAGGCGCGGGTGCCGCGCGGGATCACCGCGGAGATTCTGTATGACCAAAGCCGGTACACCGTCGAGCGACTCAATGCACTATGGTCGAATCTCATCCTGGGGATTCTCGCGGTGCTCGTCTGCATTCTGGTGCTGATGGGGTGGCGATCCGCGCTGCTCGTGGGGTGCGCCTTGCCGCTGTCGGCGCTGATGGTGGTGGCCGGCATGCAGTATCTGGGGATTCCGCTCAACCAGATGTCGATTACCGGCTTGATCATTGCGCTGGGGCTGTTGATCGACAATGCGATTGTCGTCGTGGACGAAGTCGGACAGGCACTGGATGCCGGTGAGCGTCCTGGAGCGGCGATCAGGCAAGTGACAGGCCACCTCGCCGTGCCGCTGGCAGCCTCCACGCTCACAACTGTCATTGCCTTCGCACCCATTGCCTTGATGCCCGGTCCCGCTGGGGAATTCGTCGGCTCGATCGCCCTGAGCGTGATGCTGGCCGTGGTCAGTTCGCTGTTTGTTTCGCTGACCGTCGTGGCGGCGCTCACCGGCTTGTTCCGTCCCGCGCAATCGACCCAGCGCCGGC
>JBGSIP010000915.1:0-6815 GCA_041742495.1 Planctomycetaceae bacterium | reverse complement strand
AGCGGGCCAGATTTTCCGCCGTCGGATTGTAGGGGAGCAGAAAGTATCGGCTGGGACTCATCTGCGAGATGGCCGCAATTGCTTCCGCGTCCTCGGCATGCAGCAGAAACGCATGGTCCCAATGGGCGTCAATCCAGCCTTTGAAGCCGGTCTTCAACACCGAAAAATCGACCAGTCTTCCGACGTCGTCCGTCTGTTCCCCGGTGACGTGAACATCAGCAATGTAGTTGTGGCCGTGGAGGAACGCGCACTTGCCCTCGTGCCGCCACAGGCGATGGCCGGCACAAAAACGAATTCGCCGCATCAGGCTCAGAACCATGTTCGATGTACTCCCCGCCGCCACAGACCCCCGTGAGCCGCCGGTCCGGCTCATCTGCTGTTGTCGTTCGCCATTCGGGCGAGCCGGCTCGCGTGGCAAAGTGACGGCCATTTTTTCTGTGCCGCTGTGCCAACGGGCGATTGTGCTCGACGGCGGTGGCAATGGCCGAGCCGGCTGAATCGGCGTTCGCAATCGTCGATCTTACCGATCGACGGTGCTGGCGGGAGTGTCCCTGCCTCAGTTCGCCGGCATTTCTGGCAAGTCTCCCACGTGGGCGGGCCCAACCCGCCGAGTCCGAACGGCCGTGGACGGCGGGTCCAGACCTCCGCGAAAGGCGGTGGCGAGTGGGGCAATTAAACTGTGTCCGCACCTTGCAGGGCGGGGGAAGACGGCGGCTGCTGGTGTACGCCCGAACCAACAAACTGCTAATTTCCTCGGAGCACCATCCCCAAGTGAGCGCGCATCGACTACGCTGATGCGCTGCGCTCCACTGGAGCATTGTCTGACCGGTCCGGCATGGCGGAGTTCATGCCGGGAGCACGACCTGCCCGGGGAAGGCGGAATTTTCTGTCGAGTCCCGTTTCAAGCGCGAGCCGGGATTTGCCGGACCAGTTTGCCTGGGCAGGGCCAGTCGAATCCAGGTGTCACGTCTGCCGGCGTACGTCCGGCTGATGGTGCGCCTAAGTCGAAATTGGCGCTCCGCAGGTTCCCGCGGTCACGTGATTGCCACGCCGTGTTGTTTCGAGGTGAGAGACTCAGGAGGATCGGGTGTCTCTAGCGAAGTTGTTTGAAGCAGATTTCCGCGGCGACATTCGTCATCGTGGCGAGGCCTATTTTCGCGCCGGACGGGTGTCGATCACCCGGGTCACCGCCGATGAGATCTTCGCCAGCGTGCAGGATGGCATCGACCACCACACCCAACTGAGCCTGCGCGACGGGGACGTGACGTTGTTCTGCAGTTCGGTGGCAGAATCGGGGAAGGCCCCCACCACAAAATACGTCTGGGCCACGCTGCTGGCCGTTGATCAGGCCGGGTACGTGCCGCAGGGGACGCGCCGTGGCGCGGTCCCTCCCTTTGTCGCCCCCAGCAATACACGCCGACGGGTGTCGGATCTGATGGGAGAAGACGACGAGTTCGACGACTTTACCTTGGGAGGGGGCAGCAGTTCGGCCACAGGTGTGGCCACGCTCACCTCGCGCAAGCCAGTTCCCGCATGGGCGCAGACCTTGATCGACCTGCGGGACGATCTGAACCATGCGGCGGGCACATCGGCCGCACAAGATCGCGAGTTTGAGATTCTCTATGAAATTGACGTGGCTCGCAGCCGCGACCATCAGGCGCTGGTCATTCAGACCTCGCAGCGTCAACGTCGCACGTCCGGGCAGTGGGGACGACTGAAGCCGTTTCGCATGCGGCCGCGCGAATTCGATCGGCTGACCTCTTCGGAAGATCGCCGCATTCTGGCCTATCTGTTTGGCGGTGTCCCCGATCGCGAAGGAATCGCCGCGGGGCAGGTCGATCGGGCAGCCTCGTGCTTTCGATACATTCTGCCGTCGGGTCTGACGGATCTCGTGTTGCCGCAGATGTGTGCGAGCGGCCGCGTACGCCTGACCGACGACAGCGAATCACGCTGGGATCCCGTGGCCTGGGATCCGCAGGAAGACGCCTGGGAACTCACGGTCTGCATTGAAGACGACGAAGCCGATGCCTGGGAAACGCGTGGCGAATTGCGCCGCGGGGATGAAAGTCTCGCGCTGACCGAACCACTGCTGATTCTGCCCGGGGGTTTGGTGCTGTGGAATCGCGTGCTCTCTCGGCTGGATGACTTTGGCGCATTCCCGTGGGTGCAGTTACTGCACACCGGCACGGGGCTGTCCGTCCCGCATGCGGAAGGGGTGTCGCTGATCGAACGGCTGTGCGATCTGCCGGCACTGCCGCGGCTGGAATTGCCCGACGCGCTGCGGCTCGAAGAAGTTCATACGGTTCCCAAGCCGGCGCTGTCACTGGACATGCCCACCGGTTCCAGCCCGTGGCGGTCTGGCCGCGTGCGAGGCCGGTTGGAATTCATCTACGATCAGCATCGCGTCCGTGGAAACCGGACCCGCTGGGCGATTGTTGATCGCGAGACGCGCAAGAGCTGGATTCGAGATCGCCAGGCAGAGCAGTCCTTCTGGAATCGACTCCAGGATCTGGGAGTCCGACGGCTCAGCGACATTCGTTTCGAGAACAGCGACGTCGAGATTTCGGCTGGCGATCTGGCCAAGGTGGCTACCGCGCTGATTCAGGAAGGCTGGGAAGTGACGGCCGTGGGTGCCCGCATCCGCGAACCGGGCCAGCCGATGTTCCGCGTGGAATCTGGCATCGACTGGTTTGATGTCACCGGCGAGGTCGACTTTGAAGGGACCGCGGTCAACTTTCCGGAACTGCTCTCTGCGCTGGTGCGCGGTGACCGCATGATTCGGCTCAGCGATGGCTCGCTGGGGCTGTTGCCGGAAGAATGGCTGGCTCGCTATGGAGCACTGGCCGGGTTGGGCGAAGTCAGTGAAGACGGTGTCCGCTTCCGTAAGCAGCAGGCCGCGCTGCTCGATGCTCTGCTGGCCGCGCAGGAAGACGTCACGTTTGACGAAGGCTTCCTCGGCTGGCGCGATCAACTGCAAAACTTCACAGGCATTGCGCCGGGCCAGGAGCCCCCGGGCTTCAAGGGGGATCTGCGCGGCTATCAGCGCGAGGGTCTCGGGTGGCTGGAGTTCCTCGAACGTCTCGGCTGCGGCGGTTGCCTGGCGGACGACATGGGTTTGGGGAAAACGATTCAGGTGCTCGCACTGTTGTCGGGGCGCAAGCTCGCCCGGGGTGCGTCCAAGCCTTCACTGGTCATCGTCCCCAAATCGCTGCTGTTCAACTGGACGCAGGAAGCCCACCGCTTCACGCCGGACCTCAAAACACTCGAATACACGGGGCTGGACCGCACCGATCACCTTCAATCGTTCCGTGAACACGACATCATTCTCACCACGTATGGCACCATGCGGCGGGATGTTGTCACCTTGCGGGAGAACGAATTCGACTACGTCATTCTCGACGAAGCGCAGACCATCAAGAATGCCGCTTCGCAGGTGGCCAAAGCGACTCGCCTGCTCAAGTGCGAACACCGTCTCGCCTTGAGCGGCACGCCCATTGAAAACCATTTGGGCGATTTGTGGTCGATCTTCGAGTTCCTGAATCCCGGCCTGCTGGGGCGCAGCAGCGTCTTCAAATCTCTGACGGCCAATCTGGAAGACACCGAGGCCCGGCAAATTGTGGCCCGCGCTGTTCGCCCATTTGTGTTGCGCCGCACCAAACGCGAAGTCGCCAAGGATTTGCCCGAGAAAATGGAAGAAACCATTTTCTGCCGCATGCCTCCCAAACAACAGGAACTGTACGACGAACTCAAGGCTCACTATCGTCAGTCGCTGCTGGGCATTGTCGACGAACAAGGGATTGGCAAAGCCAAGTTCCATGTGCTGGAGGCACTGCTGCGTCTGCGGCAGGCCGCCTGTCACCCTGGGCTGCTCAACCCCGAAAACGTCGACGAACGGTTCGCCAAACTGGATGTGCTGATTCCGTCATTGCAGGAACTGATTGACGAAGGACACAAGGCGCTGGTCTTTTCGCAGTTCACCTCGATGCTTGACATCGCCAAGCGGCACCTCGATCAGGCGGGCGTTCCGTATGTCTACCTCGACGGTAAAACCCGCCGCCGCAAGGAAGTCATTACGCAGTTTCAGGAAGACCCCAACATTCCGCTGTTCCTCATCAGTCTGAAGGCGGGGGGACTGGGGTTGAACCTGACGGCGGCAGATTATGTCTTCCTGCTCGATCCGTGGTGGAATCCTGCCGTCGAAGCCCAGGCCATCGACCGGGCGCACCGCGTCGGTCAGGACAAGAAGGTGTTTGCCTACCGGATGATCTGTAAAGACACGGTCGAAGAGCGCATTGCCGAACTGCAGGGCAAGAAGCGGTCGCTTGCCGATGCCATTCTGGAAGCGGACACCAACCTGATGCGCGATCTGACCATTGAGGATCTGGAAGTGCTGCTCTCCTGACGGAGTTCCGGCCGGACGCACCCGTGAACGAATTCGCCGTCAACGCATCTTGCGCGAATCAACTCTCCGACGAGCAGCAGCAGTTGCGCGCGTCGGCGCGGTCCCATTTGCGGAGATTGCCCGCCGTGGCGTATGGCCCGCTGGTGCTCGCCACGCGCTATTTGCTCTCTCCGCTAGCGGGCTACACCAATTTGTCTTTCCGGCGCGTCATCCGGCGTCAGTCGGGGCTGGGTCTCGCGACGACCGATCTGGTCAACGCACGGGGCTTGTTGTCGGGCAGCGAAAAAACACGCGTGCTCACCGAGACAACTCCCGACGACAGCCCGTTGTCCGTACAGATCTTTGGCCATGAGCCGGCCGTTCTGAGAGACGCCGCACAACTGCTGGCCGCACGCGGCGTCGCCAGCATCGATATCAACATGGGCTGCCCGGTCGATCACGTCACCAAAACCGGTGCGGGCGCCAGCCTGATGTGTCAGCCGACATCTGCGTTCGAACTGGTGCGTGCGGTGGTCGAGGCTGTGCCGTTGCCGGTGACGGTCAAAATGCGGCTGGGCTGGGACGACGAACATCTCACTGCGCCGCAGTTTGCCCGGGAGTTTGAACAGTTGGGAGTCGCTGCGATTGCCATTCATGGCCGCACTCGTGCCCAGGGATTTCGCGGCACCGTCAATCGCGCCGGTATCCGCGCCGTGGTGGAAGCGGTGGAACGAATCCCCGTGATTGCCAACGGTGACATCCGCACGATCGACGACGCGGCTCGCATGTTTCTGGAGACCGGTGCGCCGGGCATCAGCGTGGGTCGCGGTGCGCTGGCCAATCCGTGGATCTTTCAACAGTTGCATCACTGGGAGCTCACGGGCGAACCCGGGACAGCGGGCTCCTTCAATGATCGCATGCAGTTGATGCGGCTGCAGGTCCAGTATCTGAGCGAACAACTGGACGACTACGGTGCGGTGGTCCAGTTTCGTCGCATGGCGACGTGGTACTTGAAGGCCATGCGTGTGCGCGTGAAACTGCGTCAGCAGGTGCAGGTGGCGCAGTCTGTCGCGGAGTTGTCCGCCGCCTTCGATCTGATTGATGCGGCCGGGCCGATGCTGGGCGGCCGTGCGGATGAACTCCCGCCGCTGCACATTCCTGTCCCTTCTGGCCCCAACGAGCGCTGGTGATTGCCATGAGACTGTTCGCCGGCACGCCGTTCGATCGCCCACCTCACTGCGAACGCTGCGAAAAACCAGAGACCGAATGCCAGTGCCCACCCCCGCTCGCCGTGGACACCAGCACTCCGCCAGCCAGGCAGACCGCGCGGCTCTCCACCGAGAAACGCAAAAGGGGGAAGCTGGTCACCGTGATTCGCGGGCTGGCAGACGAAGGCACCCAACTGGCGAGTCTGCTGAGCCGACTGCAGGCGGCGTGCGGTGCGGGCGGATCGGTTCAGGCGGGAGAAATCGAACTGCAGGGGGATCACGTGACGCGCGTGAGGAGCCTGCTAGAGCAACTGGGCTATCGCGTGCGCCCCTGAGAACCACCTCAGGCGAATGCTGGACTGCGCGAATTCTGCCCTTCGATCAACGGCGTCTGGGTTTGTGCTCGCGCAGCTGTGTGATGGTCCGCTCAAGAATGGTGCGTTGTGCGCGAATGTGCCAGCTGAGGGCGAGTTTGGCCGTTTCGAGGTCCTTGGCCAGCAGTGCGGAGAGAATCTCACGGTGCTGTGCCGCCATTTCGACGGTGATCTCGGAGATCTCCCCCTGCGCATCGAAAATGCCGGCGTAGTCGAACAAAGCCGAGTAATACCGGCCGTAGGTCCCAAAGAAGTCGGCGATGAAGCGGTTGCCCGACTTGTCGACGAAGTACGAATGCAGGTGATTGTCGAGATGGGTCTCGTCAGTCCGGCGGGTCATCTGATTGCTGTCGCGCATCTGTTCCAGGTCGGCCGCCTCCAGATGCGGGAACGCCAGTTCCAGTGCTTTGAGTTCCAGCACTTCGCGCACTTCCAGATACGCGGCGACTTCTTCCCGTCGAAACAGCCGCGGACGCCAGCCACATCGCGCGACGTGTTCCAGCAGGCCTTCGCCAGCCAGTTCGCTGAAGACCCGCCGCAAGGCGGTGCGGCCGATGCCAAACTCCTCCGCCATGGACTCTTCGCGCAGGTAGTCAGTACGACCGCAGAGGCTGGCTTCGATCACCGCCTTGCGGATCACTTCATCCGTCTGCGGAAAGATGGTCGCGGACGAGGTCGCCGCACGGCGCTCGGGAGCCTCGCTGGCGGGCAGTTGAGGGTTCACTGTCAGGCGTCCCGTACTCGAACGCAGCAGGACTTTGCGCCGCACCAGATCCGAAACCGCACGACGCACCGGAGTGAGACTGACCTGATAGCGTTGGGCCAAGCTGGCCAGCGTGAGACTTTCTGTCA
>JBGSIP010000914.1:0-6098 GCA_041742495.1 Planctomycetaceae bacterium | reverse complement strand
AGGTAATCACACACGACCCAACTGGGTCGCCTTCTCAGGCAAACTCGATCACCGGGACGTATCGGCTGTCGTCTTCTGCAGTCCGAAGAATTTCCGTGCGCCCCAACATGTGCGCATCCATCCGAGTAAACCCTATTTCTGTTTTGCGCCCATGGTCGAAGGTGCGTTCACGATCGCGCCAGACGAGGAATACATCTCACGGTACCGCTACCTTGTCACCTCCAAAGCAGTCGACGTACAAATGATCCAGAGACAATGGGATGAATACGTCAAGACCCAGGACTAGAGGCGGTTTCACTACCTCGTTAGTACGATCTTGATACTGGCGAGTGCGACGAAGGCGTCACACACAATACTGTAACACCTGCGGACCAAGGCGCTGTACGTGGCACCGGGAAGTCCCTGGGAGAACGGATACGCGGAAAGCTTCCATTCGAAGCTGCGGGACGAGTTCCTGAGCCAAGAGCAGTTCGAGACGCCAGCAGCGGCCCGGCGGCAGACGACAAGTTGGAGAACAGATTTCAATCATCACCGGCCGCACAGTTCGTTGGGGTACGTGACCTCGTCGGAGTTTGCGACCCGTTGTGCGGCTTCCGCTACGGAGTGGCTTCCGGCTACGGCTCAGGCCTCTCCTGCGTTCCAGCCTCACAGCGTTCCCCAACCGGAACTCTCATAACCCCTGGTACAGAAAATGGTGGCATCGCCAGCCATACCAACCAATACGACGTTCCGTCAGTTGTGTGGAATGACGGGAGCCTCTTCGGTGAGAGCCACGCGGACGACTTCCGCAGCCCCTTGTCCCAGCCGGGCGTTGATGGCATTCACAACGGCTGACGCGGCCTCTGGCGTCGGGAACGGCACATCAGGCGTCCCGAACGATCGAACGAGCCACAGGCAACGCTGCGGCGTTTCCGAAACAGGGGGATAGTTCTGAACCCGGTTTACACCGGCAGGTACACCGTCCGTCTCTGGAGTTGCTGTATCACAACCAGAAAACCGCGGTCGTAGTCGTCCTGTTACGTCCAAGTACCCCGTTTTCTGCCGCTTGCCCTCTGGCGTTGCCAGGGGGTTTTTTGTTGCCTGAACCCCGTGTCGTTTCAATGGTTAGCGACGATCGGTCGGCATTTCCTGCGGGGAATCCGAGATTGGCGAGTGCACCGGGATGCGCTACGGAATGCGCTACGGATTCTAACTCGACTTCCCGGACGTCTGCTGCTGACCGCAGCCGGTGAATGATATCGTCGGCGTTCTCGTTCCAGCCGTCGAACTCGGCTTCCGCCACCGCGTCCAGAACAGAGTCCTTCTGACGGAGGTAGTGCCGTTCCAGGACGGAGATACTTTTGTCTACCATCCGGCAGACTTGAGCCGCCGAGAACTGGTCCAGCAGGTCGGTCGCCCCGGAACTGCGCAGGTTGTGGGTGATCCGAGGCCAGGGTTCGAACCCGGCGTCGTCGATCAACCGGCGTAATGCTCCAAAGACGGAGACCCCGCGCCAGTCACCCGTTCGGCGAGCTTCTTCTCCCAGCGATTGAACGATCGATCAGCAACACCCGCCTTCCGCTCGATCTCTGAGACCGTCCTCCTTGATTCGAGTTGACGCCGCGCAAACGCAATCTGCAACGTCGAAAATCGATTCCGCTTCGCGGCTACTGATCCTTCCCGCAAAGACGCACGTGATCCAAGAGACTCACATTCCGAGTGGATCAAGAAGCGGGGTGACGGAAATTTCTATTGGGCGACAAAGGCTTCGGCGGGCGATTCCCACAAAGCCTCCGGATTTGCAAGAAGGAAGCCGCCGTCTGCTGACGCTTGAACAATTGAGATCGGCCTTGGTGACTTCCACCGTAACTCGCCGCTTGCCAAGTGCACAACCTCCGCGTGATCATAAATGAGATGGCAGACGAACTGGCCGTCCGTCGACATTGACACAGTCATGACACTGCGCTCACGCATGGGTAACTCAGCCGGACTCCCTGCTGCCGCGACACGCAGATGGTCTCCTTCGACCAACATCTCGCAGTGAGCCACGTGATTGTCAGCATAGCGGGCAATTCTCTTGTTCGCTGCGACCAACAACACGTGTTCTGCGGCCGTTGCCATGAGCACGAGCTGGAGGTCCGCGGACACAACGAGCGGACGAACAGCGGCTCGATCACCTGGCCGACTTGAAACCTCCCATGCACCTGATCGAGCCCCGGCGTTGGGTGAGCAATACATCCAAACGATCACCAGCGAATCAGCGTCAATCCGCGAATGAGCCCAATTGAACCAGCTCGCGTCTGATTCAGGAGTGCACGACCCATCCTCGTCGAGTCCTACGCTGATTCCTTCACCGTCAGAGTCAATTTGGAACAAGTGCAGGCTGTAAGAACCGAGACCTGGCTCGAACGGCCGTTGCGGTATCACGAGTAGATCGGGAGAGACCCACTGGGGGCTACCAGTGACCCCTTGATAGGGAATGCGAATGCTGGTGGGGGCTCCCTCATCGTCGCTCGTGAGGCGAAACGCGGTAAGCCATCCGGATCGGGAGGGAATTCCCCAGTAGCACATTTCGATATTCGTCCCCTTCGCAAGAAAGAAGTGGGGAGCGTAACGCTCACTCTCTGGTCCAGTCACAAGTGATTGCGTCGCTTGAGTCCAAAGAGCGGGGCGCTGTCTCTGCCAGCCTGCTACGCGAGTTCCGTCATCGCTAATCGCTATTGGAGTGAAATCGGTCGGCAGTTGACCTAGCCGGCGAAGAGTCGTTGGCGAAAAGCTCAAGTATAAGACGACAATGCACAAAGCTACCGAGAGCCCAAATAGAGCTCGAACGGCGGTGACATTCATCGTGGCAAGACATTGCATATCTGTCACCTCCTCGGACCAGTCACCTGGGAATGTACCGCCTCATGCGAAGAGGACAACGCAATGTTGACCGAAAACTAAGGTCCATCTGTGTGTGGCCTGCTCCCGGCAAATACATTCTGCCGTGGTTGGGTTGCACGCCCGCCACATGGGGGAGGTTTTGAGTCCCGTTTTCGGATGGACTACCGTCAGTAGATATCCGCGGGGGGCTGCCCGCCGATCAAAGTGACACGTCACAAGGAACCCGCTGGCAGTACGTAAAACGCAGTGAGCAGGCCAACAAAACGACCGCAAACACACTGCCCTGCCAAAACCCCGTCCAAAAACCTCTGCGAGGCCGGCACGGTATTGCAAGCCGGAATGCCAGCTCTTCGACCCGCCTACCCTTACCCGGTCGATACTCAGTGTTTTGACAGGGCTTTGGCCCGTGACAGAACCATCTCATAGCGGCAGCGTGCGAGCCCCGGCTTGTGACACAACCTCACAAACCCAGCAAGTTGTCAAGGAGCTGTCGATTGTCATGATGGTCACAGCGTTCTTGTCGCGTTCCGTATCGGTGCTTTTGCGGGGCCCCGGCAACCGGAGAGGTGCGGTCCGTGGCGGTAATTTGTCAGCAGTCTGCCACGGGTTCGTTGATGAGCAGCTGTGGGCGCGGTGGCTACAACAGCTTGGACGCCTTGATTTCCAGATACTGATTGATCAGCGGAGCCGTCAGTTCCGTGGCGAAGGTATCCAGCGTGAGCACGCCGGCGTGCCGCAGTTCGGTGAGCACCTGATGTCGCCACAGCAACAGATCGGCAGCGGCCGCTGCCCGATAGAAACCGATGTCATTTCTGGCACTTGCAGGCGGTGGCTGACGCTCGAAATACCGGGTCACTGGATTGAAGATTTCGCGGTCGCGCAAGAGGACCGTCAGCGGCAGGTGTTTGCCGACCAGATTCTTGGCCTGCGAGAGGACCTGGCCAGCGTTCACGTCGTCCGTGACGTTGGTCACCAGAATGACCAGCGTTCGCTTGCGGCAGTGCTGGTGCAGGTGCAGAAAAGCTGAATCGAAACGGCTTTCGACGAGCCGTGGTTCCAGATCGTGAACCGCATGCACCATCCGGTTGAGTTGCTTGCGTCCCGCTTGGGGGGCCAACCAGCGGTGGACACGATCGGAGAAGCACAACAGTCCCACCTGATCGTTCTGCGACAAGGCCACGTAAGCCATGGTGAGCGCTGCATCAATGGCGCCATCGAGCAGCGATTCACCGGCGGCCTCATTGGTCATCATGCGACCGCAGTCGAGCATGAGAATCAGCCGCTGACTCTGCGTCTGCTGGAAATCGCGCACGGTCAGTTTCTGTCGGCGCGACGTGGCCCGCCAGTCGATCGAGCGAAACTGGTCATCAGGCGTGTAATCGCGCAGCCGTTCAAAGTCATTCTCGGTTCCGGCCTTCCGCAGCCGGCGGACACCCAGAAGAGCCATTTTGTTCTGGCGAGTGTAGAGCGCGTATCGACTGATCTGACTCAGTGCCGGGTAAACATGCAACAGACTGCTGAGGGGAACGGTCTCGTAGCGGGACCACAACTGCCAGGGGCTGGCGAGGCGGACATAGATATGCTCAAGCACATAGCTGCCGCGGCGAGTGGTTTTGAGATCATATTTCACCCGGGTGCGAGATGTGGCTGGCAATTGCAGGGCGAACTCATCTTCGCTGACGATACCACCGGGGATGCGGTCGTCCCGCAGCACGAGATTCATCATCTTCTCGCCATGATTGATGGCAGTCAGTTCGACGCGTTGCTTCTCACCGCGCGTCGCAGTTTTCCCGATGTCCCGCTGAATTGTCAGCGATCGACCAGTGGGGAGGCGAAACAGATCGATCATCGCCGCCAAGACGATGATCACGTCGATCATCAGCACGACGATCAGCGCAGCGGGCAGCACGTACAGCAGCAGCGTCAACGCCGCAGGAAACAAAGCCAGGTAGGCGAGCTGTCGGGTCGGAGAGATCACAGGCGGGGCACTTCGATCGTTTTCAGTAGTGCCTTGAGGGACTGGTCGACCTGTTCGCCTTCCACTTCGGCCTCGGGAGAGAGGATGACTCGGTGCCGTAGAGCCGGAAGCGCCAGTTCGGCCACATCATCGGGAATGACGTACGCTCGTCCGCTCATGGCCGCCAATGCGCGGGCTCCGGACAATAGAGCAATCCCCGCGCGTGGACTGGCTCCCATGTAGAAGGCGGGCCATTTTCGCGTGGTTCTCACAATGGTGTTGATGTAGCGGATGATGCGGGGATCTACGACGATCTGACGGCAGAGCTTCTGCATTGCCACGACCTCGGCCGCCGTCAGCAGCTGACGCAACGCCTGCCCGGACTGCATCTGCTCAACGTCGGGCTGGCAGTGCATGAGCAGAATGCGGTCCTCTTCGTCGGCCGTGGGATATGAGACATCGAGCTTGAACAGAAACCGGTCCAACTGGGCTTCCGGAAGACTATATGTCCCCTCCGATTCGATAGGGTTCTGGGTAGCGAGGACCAGAAACGGTGGGGGGAGGTGATACGTGGTGCCATCCACGGTCACACGACCTTCCTGCATAATTTCGAGCAGAGCCGCATGCGTCTTGGCGGGAGAGCGATTGATCTCGTCCGCAAGCAGAATCTGAGTGAAGACGGGGCCTGGTCGAAACACAAACTCGTTCTTGCTGGAATCGTACACTGGCTGGCCAGTGATATCAGATGGCATCAGGTCGGCGGTGAACTGAATGCGGCGGAACTTGCAGCCAAGTACCCTTCCCATCAAATTCACAAGCAGTGTCTTGCCGAGGCCCGGGACACTTTCGATCAGCACATGCCCGCCGGCGAGCAGCGCGCACAGCATCAGGCGGACAAACTGCTCCTGCCCGATATACCCGCGTGAGACTTCCGCCAGCACATGCTCGATGCGTTCGGCGTGCGACGGGGAGGACTCGCTGGCAGTGGCTGCGGAAGGAATCACTGGGGGTTCGCTGCTCATGGTGAAGAGTCTTTGCTGATTCAGTTCTGCGGTCGGCCCAACACAGCCTGTTGGGCCGCGGTGTCAGGTGGCACGTTTGTGGTGCAGTCGCTGCCAGTGATCCAGTTGCTGTTGCGCGTAGGTGTCGTCTGTGCTGGTGGCCAGCAGTTCCGCGACCGCCTCGATATGACGTCCAAACCGTTGGCGATCGTCGATTTCTTCACTTCTGGGGCGACCAAAGATCTGCCAGCGCGACCAGCAATAAAGCATCAGCC
>JBGSIP010000913.1:0-4217 GCA_041742495.1 Planctomycetaceae bacterium | reverse complement strand
GGCGTGGATCGAAGTGCTGTCCCAACTGGGGGAGTTTCAACCCCTGTTCGAGCGGGCCGGGTTTGTGCGTTTGGGTCAGTCGGCCTGCCGTCGTCGCTCGCGGCGGGAACAATCGGCGCTGTATGGAAATCGGAGACGCTGTGATGGCAGCGAACGGCTCATCTCGCAAGACACCTTCGACAAAAGCCGGTACTCGCAGCCGGTCTACTACATCCGCGACAATCGCTCCGCCACTCATCTTGAACAGCCTCGAACGGCAACCGGAACAGGGCCTGGAAGCGTCGATTCCATGGACGGTGACCGCTGGCCCCTCTGGCCGACCGACGGATGACGCCGCGTCATGCGACGAGCGCATCGCCTGTGACGAAGCAGCCGTCGGAGACCAGCGACAGTGGCGGCGCGATGCGCGATTGCTGACGGAAGAGGAGCAGGCTCATTTGCTGCACCGGCTGGAGCGCGGCGGGAGCATTCTGTCGTTCTGC
The DNA here is from genome assembly GCA_041742495.1 of Planctomycetaceae bacterium. Lineage (GTDB taxonomy): Bacteria > Planctomycetota > Planctomycetia > Planctomycetales > Planctomycetaceae > JBGSIP01. The sequence continues at coordinate 3,735 of JBGSIP010000913.1, read as the reverse complement.
CTGAGTGCCCACTGCACACCGGAAGATGTCGAGTACACGCGCCTGCACGACGCGCGATTGCGGGAGCGATTTGACATCGTGCAGCGGGCCCTGCATCAGCAGATCCGCGCGAAGCTGTATCAATTGGCGCTCAAAGGGGAAGCCAAGGCTCTCGACGTGTGGTTTCGCAATCCGCAGCCCGCGACCTTCGCCGAAGCCTCACCCGCAACTGGAGACTGGAGCACGCACAGCGATGACATCCTGGCCCGCACCGCGCGAGAATGGGGACTGGAAGTCCCGCCTGGCCTTGCAGACTGAACTGACCGCCCGTGCGGCGACCCGTTCGCCGGAAGCGTTTCGCTGGGGGCTGTTGCTGCCGGACGGTCGGCGCTGGGCGACGTGTGTCGAGCCGTGGCAGGACGCTGATTTTGCCGCGTTGGATCGCGCATTTCTGGAACTTGCGGGTCAACAGGCAGCGCCAAGGCGTGGGCGGCGGGTGTACCTCGAACGACCACGCGGACATTCCAAAACGACCGACGTCGCCTTGCAACTGACGTGGCTGCTGTGCCATGCGCGAGTGCCCCGACGGGGGGTCGTGGTGGCCGCCGATCGCGAACAGGGTGAACTGCTCCTGCGGGCGCTGAACCTCATCGTGCAAACCAACCCTCTGCTGTGCCCGGGAGTGGTCATTCGCAAGTCGTATTGCGAACAGCCACAGACCGGCGTGCGGGTCGATCTGCTCAGTTCCGATGTGGGGAGTTCGTGGGGGCTGCTGCCCGACTTTGTGATCTGCGATGAACTGTGCCACTGGACCAAGGACGAGTTGTGGCACTCCCTCATCTCCTCCGCCGCCAAGAAACCGGACTGCGCCGTGATGGTGATGAGCAACGCCGGGGTGGGCATGGGCTGGCAGTGGCTGGTCCGCGAAACGGCGCGCTGTGATCCCGACTGGTACTTCTCGACGCTGGATGGTCCGCACGCGAGCTGGATCAGCGCGGCTGTTCTCGACGAACAACGCCGCCTGCTGCCCGCGGGCGTGTATGACCGCTTGTGGAACAACCGCTGGCAGCATGCCGCAGGGGGCTTTGTCACACTGGCAGAAGCCGCCGCGTGTTGCGACCCGCAATTGCAGCCGGTGGAGTCGGGTGAAGCGCAGTGGGACTATGTGGCAGCGATCGATTTCGGCTCCAGGCAAGACTATACCGTCGGCGTGATTGTCCACCATGACGGCAGGCGGATTGTCGTCGATCGGCTGGACGTCGCCGTGCCCCGGCCCGATGAGCCGATTCATGTGCGCTGGGTCAACGACTGGATCGATCGCGTACGGATTCAGTTTCCACGGGTGGAATTCGTCTGCGATGAATACCAACTGCTGGGCGTGATCCAGGACTACGAAACACGCTGCCCGATCCGGCGCTTTGATTTCTCCGCCGGCAAGGGGAATCATCGTCTGGCGCTGCAACTGCGGCGGCTCATCCTCGAACGGCAACTGGCCTGGTATCCCGATTGCGGTGCGATCGCGACAGAGGGTCAGCGCGACGATCTGGAAACGGAACTGGCGTCGGTGGTGGTGCGGGAATCCAGCGGTGGCCGAATGCGCATCGATCACACGAGCGGCACGCAAGCACACGATGACCGGGTCTTTGCACTGGGGGCAGCTTGCCTGTCCGTGCTGGAATCCCACACGGGACCACCGTTGTTTGAAGTCATCCCCCCCGGTGCACATGGATTTGACTGGTAGCCGCAGGCCGCCAGCCAACACTTCGCAGGCACGGAGGCTACGGCGGCGCGACTGGGATCGGTTGAACGGCCTGGCCGAGTGCCAACCGGTGCGTGCCGCGCGCGGCGATCTGATCGGCCTCGGACAGTGTCCCCCGGACGTAATGTCGGCCATCTTCCGAGCGCAAGATCTCGACCAACCGTCGTTCGACGGCGAAGCCCGCTGCCGTGGGCTGCACCGCGAAGCAGGCCCACATGCCGCGTTCAGCCTGAAACAGTGCTGACATGGGCAGCCAGACCCCCCGTTCGGCGACCTCCTGTTGCAGCAGCAATTCCACGACGGTCCCTTGGGCCCAGCCATGGTCGCCGGATGGGGGCAACTGCAGGCGGACTTCCTGCGTGCGCGTCGCCTGATCGACAACGGGGACGACCGACAGAATTGTGGCGGTCACACGCGTCAACATGTCGCCGGTGCCTGGCTCGCTGAGATCGCGCGATGTGCCAGTCGCATTGGGGGCCAGCATCTTTGCGGAGTCACTGGTTTCGTTCGCGTCGCTCGCCTGCTCGGCGGTCGGGCCGGACCGAGACAGCGGGGGAGTGTGAACTTGCACGATGCAAGTGTCCCCGACACGCAATTGCCGCGCCCATTCCAGCGGCACGCCCACGTGAGCTTCCCAGCGGTTCGCTTCGAGGACGGTGAGAATCGGCGTCCCGGCGGCGACGAGCGTCCCTTCGTCGACATAGCGACGTGACACGCAGCCCGCAAACGGGACGGTCAGTTCACTGTCGGCCAGATCGATATCAATTCCCGCAATCTGGGCCGTCAACAGATCGACGCGGGCGGCGGCCGCCGTCAGTTCTTCTGCTCGCGGCCCTGCAGCGAGTTTGGCCAACTGCTGCTGTGCCGCCTGCCACTGACTGGCCGCCTCCTCGCGCCGGGCAGTGACGTCATCCAGTTGTGAGGTATTGATCACCCCTTGCTGATGCAGGGGAATCAAACGTCGTTCGTCGGCTTCCCACTGCCGCAAGGTGGCAGCGCGGGCCGCCATTTGAGCGCGGGCCGCGGCGATGTCCTCCTCGCGGGAGCCACGCTGCAGATCATCCCACTGAGCCTGCGCAGCGGCCTGTTCGGCGACGAGTTGTTGGCGGCGATTGTTGAGCCGGCGTGTGTCGATCCGCGCGAGCTTCGCGTGCGGACTGACGAAATCCCCCTCGTCGACCAGAATTTGCTCGATGATCCCGCCGACCTGAAACGACGCGTCAAGAGAACGGCCGGGCACCACTTGTCCTGCAAACCGCGCGCGGCGCAACACACGATCCTGCCATTGCACGGCCACGGTTTCCACCGGCAGGAGTTCCCGCGCTGCAGCGGGACTTGCCGCCACATCACCAGTGTCGGCGGACACCAGTCGGGACAAGTTCCATTCGGGCTTGATCGCAGAAAGCCCCACCGCGAGGGCACCAGCCGTCGCGACTCCCGCCAGCCATCTGATCCAGACTTTCATCGGGGGTGATCCTCGGATGATGCCTCAGCCGCGGTTGGTCGTCCATCGCCGAGCGTGGAGCTGGACGTGACCGCAGCGCATTCGTTCGCAAAGACCTCCGTGACAATCCGCTGTTCGGTCTGCGTGTAGTCCCACGCGGACGACAACGGTTCCCAACCGAATCCATCCAGCAGACTGTGATAGGCCTGCTGCAGCGCCCGATGTGGCTCGACGACTCCCAGATGGGCGAGTTCGGTGCCCGTCGTGATCAACAGAAAGGCTCCCATGGACATCGACCACAGTGCGAACGCGAGATCTTCGGGAGCGGTGCCCGCTGGCAGCCGCAAGTCCCCCTCGAGGACAGCCTCGCGCACCACCTGCGAGACGTGCTGCATGCAAGCGGACTCAGCGCGCTGCATGGCGGCACGACGCTCGGGCATGGCTCGATCGCGAATCGATTCGGCACGCAGGATCTGTTCGGCATGAAATTCATCGGGATGCTGGCTGACGAACAGCCGCGCGGCGGTTCCCATTGCACACATGCGTTCGCGGG
>JBGSIP010000912.1:0-2091 GCA_041742495.1 Planctomycetaceae bacterium | reverse complement strand
CATCGCGGGAACGAGCGTCCCAACGTAAGCTGAGGATCGCTGCCAAGATCGTCTGCGCTGCGCGACAGACGGACGCCGGTCACGACGCGACGCTGTTTACTGTTCGCCACACTCGCGGACACACAGGAGACTGCGGGCATGGATCACGCTGTTGCCATCGAAGCTTTGCTGGATCTGGCAGAGCAGACAACGAGCGTCAAACGGATCAACATCCGCGATATCTATCTGGCCCAGTTCGGCCGCGAGATCATTCCCGCTTGCGTCCGGCGCTTTGTGCACAGTCGCAAGGCGGACTTTCGCGCGGACCTGCTGGGATTTGTGCTGCGTTACGGGACCGAAGATTTGCGGGTGGTCACCATGGCGATTCTCGCTCTGCGGGACCCCAGCCAGAAAGTCCGCCAGAGTGCCTGCCGTGTGCTGGCGTATGCACGGCATGAATCAGCCCGCGTCGCACTGAGCGAGACGGCTCAGGGCACCTGCGTCACCACAGCCGACGCTGCCCGGCGCGCACTGGAATGTCTGGACACCGGGAATCACAATCGATTTTTCCCCCAGTACAGTTCGTGGGGGATCACTGTGGACGATCCGCGGCAGCCCCGACGGGACGCTGTGGATCGCTACGTTGTCAGGCAGGCTCCCGAACTGGTGCCGGCGATCGCCGCGATTTTCGGTAGCGTCTACGGTTGTAACGCCAGTCCAACCCCGGCAGGCAAACAGGGCGACTGACCGCGGCCAGCCTCACCTCTTTACGAGACTTACGTCTAGCGAGATTTCCGTGACCGACTCACTGCCCGCCTGGAGCGTACATCTGCGATTGGCGGCCGATGCGCACCGGCGTCGGCTCGACGTGGCCCGCGATCGGTTGCTCGTACTCGCCATTCACGATTGCTGGCTGGCTGGCTGGCGGAACCTCGGCGAGCAACTGCGGCAAGTGGTGAGCCGACAGTCCCCCAATCATCGAATTGCCCGGCTGTCACTCGCCGAAGCACTCGAAGGTGACGGTGCCGGCGAGTGGCTCAAGCGCATCGAGCGACAGTTGCCTTTGGAACGTGCCGAAGCAGCCTTGGAGCAACTGCATCTCGAAGACCATTTTCCGCGGCTGTGCACCCCGTTACCGTCGGACGCCGAGGCGGACGTCCAGATCTGGGCTGCGCAGCAGTTTGGCGTTGCCTGAGCGGCGTCACTGCCAACCGATCCATGCGCTAGTGTCGGCGAAGTGGCGTTCGTTGCTGACGCCGTATCGCGCGAAACTGCCTGTTGGAACGTGCTCACAGAGGCATCGCGCCGACGACGCAATCTTCAGGAATGGGACGGCCCGGGGGAGATCGTCGGTCGCAGGCTCAGCATGGCTTCGGCCAGGTGGTGCGCCGCCGTCAGCTCGGAGAGATCGGGAATCGGAATGAGGCCCCCTGCGACCCGCCGGCTGAACAGGTCCAGCATCAGTTCGCAGGCGGTGCGTTCTTCACGCAGTTCTTCCGCGACAGTGCCATCGGGGCCGGTCACGGTGATCTGCGTGGCGGTCGGGAGGCAGATTCGACCGTGAGGGCACGTCAACTCCACGAGAGCATGACCGGGCAGCGGAGCGGCCACGGTGGCAGTCTCGGCTCTCTCGATCATCTGCCAGCGGAGGGGGACCAGTTGTTTGCGGAGATCGCGGGCAGCGATTGTGGCGGCCCAGTCCCGCCCTGCGTGTGCGTTTCCGTTCGTATGGACCAGTGCTGCCGCAGCGCCCTCCGCCAGACCAACGTGCGACGGGCTGCCGTGGACCACGCCGTTCCCGTCATGCCGGGAGTCAACTTCGGGGCCGACCGTCGGTTCGCAGCGGGTCAGTGATCGCACCAGATCGACGATGCGCCACCAGTCATTGCCGGCTGTCGGGCCGTGGAGCCTGTTCATGGTGACCGTGACAGCCGTCGGCCGGCCCAATTGCGTGGCCATTAATTCCTGAGCGCGCAGCACACTGGCGGCATAGCGCCAGGGGAGAGCGGGCACAAAATCGAGACCGGACAACGCCGCTTCCCGGCGGTACTCGTGCCACGGCGGCTGACGATCGTCGCCGCAGGTCGGGCCGATCAATGCGGGTCGCGCGGC
>JBGSIP010000911.1:0-2407 GCA_041742495.1 Planctomycetaceae bacterium | reverse complement strand
GAGGCGTTCCGGCAGGTGGACGAGACGGCGACGGCGGAAGTGACGCGGTCGAATGTGCGGGTGCCGTGGGAACTGCCGGTGTTGTGGCGGGAGGTGCGCACGCGGGCTTATGGCAAGAAGATGTTTGTCATTAAGGGGGCGTACCTGCTGGTGGCGGTGGGAGCCGCGGCGGTGGCGGTGCTGGTCCCTTCGTCGCGGGATGCCATTTTGGGGATGACGAGCGTGCAGGGGTTTGTGTTCATCCTGCTGTCGCTGTTGAGCCTGATGCTGATCAATGCGCAGGCGGTGACTGCGATCACCAACGAGAAGGATGCGGCGACGCTGGAACTGTTGCTGGTGACCGATGTGACGGCGCGCGAGTTTGTGTTGAGCAAGCTGGGTGGAGTGTTGTGGAACGCCAAAGAGGCGTTGATTGCACCGATCTGGTTTGTGTGGTGGTACGTGTGGGGTGGGGTGCTGGATGTGGAGTCGGGAGTGTTTACGACGCTGGGGTATGTGGTGCTGGTGGCGTTTTCGGCGATGCTGGGGGTCCACGGCGGATTGTCGTTTGGGCGTTCACGGACGGCGATTGCGAACAGCCTGGGGACGGTGTTCTTTCTGTTCGTCGGGATTTTTGTGTGCATGCTGCTGATTCTGGAGGCGCGCTCGTCGTTTGCACTGCAGTTGCCGAGCTTCCTGGTATTTATCCTGGGGGGGAGCATTGGCTTGTGGGTTTCGCTGACGCAGCGGAATGCGTCTTCGGCCCTGGCGGTGGCGGCCGGGCTGCTGCCGTTTTTGACGTTTTATGCCATTACGGCGTTCCTGCTGAATGGTCGGCTGGATGTGTGCCTGTCGGTCTGTTTTGCGTATGGGTTTGCGGTGCTGGCGATGCTGGTGCCCGCGATCAGTGGATATGACGTGGCGCTGGGCGGGGACGACCGGTCGTAGCGCAGAGTGACGCCGCGCAGGGTGAGTTGATCCGCGATCGCCACTGTGTGGTGGATGGGAAGTGAACGGACTATGGACGGATTGTGGCAGACCGCCGGGTTGTGGTTGCCGCTGGTGATCGCCATGGGTTTGCTGACGCTGGCGTCGGCGTTTTTCTCGGGGAGCGAGACGGCCTGTTTTTCACTGTCGCGCGATGATCTGCGCAAGTTTCAGTGGGGGACAGCGCCGCAGCGGGCGGTGGCCGAGTTGATGCGGCAGCCGGACCGGCTGCTGGCGGCGATCCTGTTCTGGAATCTGCTGGTCAATTTGACGTACTTCACCGTGAGCCTGATGCTGGCGAGGCAGATGGCGAAAGCGGGGTCGCCCGTGGCGGCTGCCGTGGCGGGGGTCGGTGGTCTGGCGCTGATCATTCTGTTGGGCGAAGTGCTGCCCAAGTCGCTGGCGCTGTCGCTGGGCTCGCGATTTATTGGCGTGATGGTTGGTCCATTGTGGCTGGCGACGCGAGCCGTTGACCCGGTGATCCCCGTGCTGGGTGCTGTGGCCCGGCTGATGCGGCGGACGATCTGGCCGCATATTCGCGAAGAGCCGACACTGGAACTGGATGACCTCGAGCGGGCGGTGGAGGTCTCGCATCAGTCGCGAGAGTTGGCGCTGCACGAGAGACACATTTTGCACAACGTGTTCGACCTGAATGATCTGACGGCGGAAGACGTGATGCGGCCGCGGGGGACCTATGACACGGCGACGGCACCGGTGTCGCTGGTGCAATTGAACGGGCGGGTGCCGCCGGGGCGGTATCTGTTTCTGGTGGATCGCGGCAGTGTGAATGTCGATGCGGCGATTCCGTTGGATCGGCCGGGACTGTTGAACGAGCGACACCTGGAACGCTCGGCCGAGGCGGTGATTCATGTGCCGTGGTGTGCGTCGGTGGCGGACATTCTGTCGCGGCTGCGACGGCGGTTCAGCAGCACGGCGAATGTGGTCAATGAATACGGCGACACAATCGGGGTGGTGATCTACGAAGACATTCTGACGATGATTCTGGATCCGGAACCGACGCTGAGCCGGCGAGCGACGCTGCATGATCACATGTTTGAGGAATCGCCGGGTGTCTATGAAGTGGATGGCCGAACCCGTCTGCGGCTGTTGTGTTCGCGGTTGCGAATTGATGAGGATCACGCGGAAGAATGGACAACGGTGGCGGGGCTGCTGCAGGAGAAACTGGACCGCATGCCGGAGTCGGGAGATCTGGTGGTGTGGCAGGGGTACATGTTTCGCGTGCTGAGCGCGACGCGGCGCGGTCGGCTGCGGGCGAAAGTTTCGGCGTGCACAGGCGATGGGGGTGAGACCACGGTGCTGCACACGCAAGGGGTGGCGACCCCTGCCCCGGCGGCCGCCGTCGTTGAGCGGTCACCGCTGGCTGCGCCGGAAGGAGATCGTCCGCATGCTTGAATTGGCCTGGCCGCTGGTGGCGGTGCTG
>JBGSIP010000910.1:0-4898 GCA_041742495.1 Planctomycetaceae bacterium | reverse complement strand
GTGGCCACCGGTTCCTGTTGCGCGCCAGCAGCCCATGGCTGCGGCAGCAGGAACTCGAACGCGAACTGCGCGGCATTCCCACCCGGGAAGCCGTGTCGGCCACCGATCTGCGTGCGTTTGAAGATGCGGATCGCCAGTATCAGGAACTGCGCCGCGATTACCAGCAGCTAAAAACAGCCTACGACAGCGATCGCCGCCGGTTCGCCGATGCTGGCGACTCCTCGGCCTATCGTGCTCACGAATCGTCGATCAATGCACTGCTCGACCAGCGGCAGTGGGTGCAGGATGGCGAACGTCGCCTCGCAGAACTGCGTGCCGACGCATCCTTCATCGAGCAGGAACTGCGTGAAAAAGTTCGGCAGGTCGGCACTGGCTGGAATCTCGATCGGCTGGCGACCGTCAATTGCAGCCCCGATGCGCAGTTTCGCCTGGTGCAGGAAGCCAGCGTCTATCGCAAACTGGTCTCCCGCCAGGCGCGCTGGCAACGGCGGCTCGATGCTCTGCGGAAGAAACTCGAAGCCAAGTACACCACACTCGACGCCAGTCTCAAGCGGCTGGGAGTGACCGATCTCAATGCGGCGATCGCCTTGGGGAATCGCCGCATCGAAGTGCTGGAACAATTGGCCAAACTGCGGCTTGCCGAAGCCGATCTGCTCGCGCGCAACAAGCAAATCGACCGGCAACTGGTGCATCTGGAATCGCGGATTGAATTCCCGCGCTGGATCACCGCCGTACTATGGATGTTCGCGTTTTGTGGTCTGGGACTGTTCGGTGCGGGGCTGCGGCAGGCGGTCGCTGCCGCGTGGATTGTCGGCCTGATCTTCACGCTGATGGGGGTGATGTGCATTGGCCTGGCCTGGGGCCTGCGGGCGCACTATCACTGCGATCTGTGGAAACAGATCGAGCAGTTGCGCAGTGACGCCGAGCGGACGGACCACGAACTGGCCACGTTGCGGGCAAAAATCGCGGCGCTCCCTCTGGCCGAGGTGGGCTTGGTACTGCCGCGCGGCATTGCTGTGGCGTCCTTCGAGACGGAGGCGCTGAAGAACACCAATCGTCGGTTGGGCGAACTCGAAGGCCTGCGGCAGACCTGGACATGGGTCGAAAAGACGCGTGCCCGACTGGCCACCGAACAGGGCAAATCGCAAACGCGCCAACGCGATGCGCAAACGTCCCGCCAGCGCTGGGGAGCATTCCTCAAGTCGATCGGTCTGGACGACACCGCCAGTGTCAACGATGCGTTCGTCACGTGGAAGAAAGCCTACGAAGCACACCTCCACCAGTTGCGCTGGCAGGAAGGCCGCCGCGAAATTGATCGTCAAGCATCGCTGCTCGACGAGTTTCGACACCGGATGGAGGCCCTCGCCGGTCGCATGGGCGTGTCGATGTCACGGTCGGACACGCTGCTGCCGATTCTGAGTGAGTGGGAACACCATCTCACCGGTCTGGGGCAGCGCTGGTCGGCCCGTTCCGAACTTGCCAGTCGTTTGCGGACCACGCGCAAGGAACTCTCCACCCTCAAGCGCCGCCTGCAGACACGCAGCCGCGATCGTCAAAGCTGGCTGACGCGACTGGGCATTCAGGATCGGCACGAGCTGCACTCGATGGCCAGTCAGCATTCCCGCGGGGCAGAAGTTCGCGCCGCTCTGCAGGAAGTCCGCCAGGAACTGCTGTCCATCAGCAGCTCCGAGCCGGAACTGGCAATCACCGAAGACGACCTGCGCCACTTCAACGAGACCGCCACACGACACAAACTGACCGTTCTGGAGAAAGAGAGTCAGGACCTCGCGCTCGAACTGCGCCGTGCCCATGAAGAGCTGGGGCAGTTGCAACGGGAACTGGAAGCGATCACCACCGATCGCAGCGAAGTCGAACTGCGATTCGAACGAGCCCAGATCGACGGACAAATCCGGCAGCTTGTCGAAGACTACGTCGGCGGGACGATTGCCAGCGAAACGATTCAGCAGGCACAGGGCTATCTTGAGCAGCACGCGCAATCGCAAAGTCTGTCCGACGCCTCGTTGCATCTGGGTCGACTCACAGAAGGGCGGTACACGCAGGTCCGGGCCCCGTTTGGTCAGCAGGAACTGCGGCTGGACGGACCCGCCCGTCAGAACGTGCGCGTCGAAGAACTCAGCGATGGGACGCGGGAACAGTTGTTTCTGGCGATCCGGCTGGCACTCATTGAAGACTACGCCCGCTCGGGGATTGAACTCCCGGTGCTGATGGACGACCTGTTTGTGAACTTCGATCTCGACCGCACCAAGGCCGCCGTCGACGCGGTCCTGGAGTTCTCGCAATCGGGCCGACAGTTGCTGTTTTTCACCTGCCACGAACACGTGGGTCGGCAATTCGCCAAGCGCGGAATCGAGCCATTGCTGTTGCCCGAACGTGTCCTGGCGACCACTCGCCGCGCAGGCTGAACAACCTCGACGGCTGGCCAACCCATCAATCGCCCCGCAACCACCAGACGGCACCACTGAGCAGTGTCACGAGGCCGGCCAGGTTGTCCACCGCTCTTTGTCAGCCAGCTTAGATCCCAGGGTGCCACGGCTGGCTCGTCCAGCCGTGCGACCATGGGTCAAGCCGGGTGAGCGCCAGGTGTGCCAGCCTCGACCACGAACGATGCACACGGTGTCACGTCACTGTCCGGTTGTGTGACATCCGCCACGACCATGTAATCACTGGTCCATCGGTCGGGTGTCACCTGGCAGCGAACGTAGCCCCTCTGGCGATTGTAGAACCGCACCACGGGATTCGCGGCAAGCAAGGCATCGTGGTCCTTGGCCTTGGCGGCCCCATTGCCGCCCGAGGAGATTGAGGTCCCCACAAACTCCGTGGCCACCACGGGTTGTTCGGGCTGGCGATCGTCGATGCGCAAGTCATTCACCCAATTGCAGTGAATGTCCCCCGTCAGCACGATGGGGTTGGGAACCCGCCGCTCGCTCAGGAATCGCATGAGATTCATACGTTCGGCCGCCGCCCCGGGCCACTGGTCCATCGAAAGGACCGCTTCGGCATTGGGCTGCGGGAACGCAACAAACGCCATCATCACCTGCTGAGCGAGCACATTCCACAAGCCGCCGGATTGCAAAAGTGCCGCCTGCAGCCAGCCGCGTTGCGCTGGCCCCAACAGGCTATTCGTGGGCGCCAGTGCGGCCGCGTTGAGTGGAGACTTGCGATCGTTATTGGGCTGATCCGTTCGATACTGGCGGGTATCCAGCACCATAAAATTCGCCAGACGTCCGAACCCGACCTGACGATACAGTTGCATATCGGCCCCGCGCGGCAGAGCCGACGCCCGCAGCGGCATCATTTCGTAATAAGCCTGATAGGCATTGGTCCGCCGCACCAGCAGTTCGGCCGGGCTGACATCCGCCTGTTCGGAAATGTCGCTGGCATAGTTATTGTCCAATTCGTGGTCGTCCCAGGTCACCAGCCACGGACATTGTGCGTGCATATTCTGCAGCATGGTATCCGAGCGATACTGACTCAGCCGGACGCGGTAGTCAGACAGGGTCTGGATTTCCCCGCCGATGTGACGACGCAGGCGATTGTCTCGTCCCGCGCCTTCATAGATGTAGTCCCCCAGATGCACCACCAGATCGAGCTGATCGCGCGCCATTTGGGCATAGGCCGCGTAGAAGCCGTCTTCAAAGTGTTGACACGACGCGAACGCAAACCGCAACTGAGCCGGGAGAGCCGTAGCAACGGGCGTGGTGCGCGTGCGACCAATCGGCGATTGATAGTCTCCGCAGGTGAACCAGTACGAGTACCAGCGGTCCGGTTCCAGCCCCGCCAACTCCACATGCACGGAGTGGCTCAGTTGGGGAGTGGCCACGGACTCACCCGAGCGAAGCACCTGCGTGGGAGAATCGGCGGCGCTCACATACCAGCGGACGATCATCGGGACTGCGGGCATGCCCCCATCGGGATCGAGTGGACGCATCGCCAGCCGCGTCCACAACACCATGCCATCGGGAGCAGGGTCGCCGGAAGCAACTCCCAGTTGAAACGGGTTCTCGGGCAATGCTGGCCGTGCGTCGGCCCAACTGGCCCGCGCAAGGGACGGAATCGATGACAGCCCCGCGGTCCACGCCAGCATCAGCCGTCGGCTCACGCAGCGTTCGTAGTCGACTGCCTGACAGATCTGCGCCCGTTCAGTCATCGTTCACGTCTCCCTGTCAGCGGGTTCATCGATGCCGTCGCGAGCAGGCCGACGACACTTGCGGTGTGTCCGCGTCCTGGACTGACCGTTCCCGCGTGAGCTGCCATTGAGCGTATCGCCAGACGCCGCCGTTGGGGAGTTCACAGCGCGGGATTCGCCCTCCTTCTTGGGTGGTTGAGAATAAAACTCTCCGCGGCGCGTTTGAGATTTCACACTCGGCAGGAGATGCTGCAGGCTTGCCGCGGTGACACGCAAGCGTGAAGACACCCGGGAACAACACCGCTGTGACATCGACAAGGGAAACGCATGAGACAAATATGCCAGTGGCCGCTCGCCAGCGTGGGACTTTTGCTGCTCTTGAGTCTGTGGTCGGGTGCTGTTGCTCAGCCGGCGTCGCCGCAGCTTCCCACGGTGCTCATTCTCGGAGATTCTATTTCAATCGGCTACACCCCGTTTGTGCAGCGGCAATTGGCCGACGTTGCCACGGTAGTGCGCCCCACGCTCAAGAACGGTCGGCCAGAGAACTGCAGTGGTACCACACGCGGGGTGACGGAGATCGATCGCTGGTTGACCATCGCCGACGGACAGTTCGCCGTGATTCATTTCAACTGGGGATTGCACGATTTGAAGCACGTGCAGGCGGACGGCAGCAACTCCGATGACCCATTGGCACCGCCGCAGGCAACTCTCGCAGCCTACGAGCAGAATCTGCGGCAGATCGTCGCCAAGC
>JBGSIP010000909.1:0-3044 GCA_041742495.1 Planctomycetaceae bacterium | reverse complement strand
CGATGCTCGATCTGATCGTTCGCGAGAAGTGGATTGCCGCCCGCGCCGTCTATGGTTTTTGGCCCGCCAATAGCATCGATGACGACATCCTCGTCTACGCCGATGAGACCCGCGGCGAGGTTTTGGCGCGATTCCCGATGTTGCGCCAGCAATGGGAACGTCGCGGCCAGCACGACTTCCGCAGCCTGGCTGATTACGTCGCTCCGTTGACCACCGGACGCCCGGACTACCTGGGCGCATTCATCGTCACGACGGGCCACGGCGTGGAGGAACGCGCTCGCGAGTTCGAGCGCCAGCACGACGACTACAACGCCATTATGCTCAAGGCGCTGGCTGACCGCTTTGCCGAAGCATTTGCGGAATGCCTGCACCAGAAAGCCCGTCAGGAATGGGGCTTTGGCGAGACCGAAGGGCTGACACACGAACAACTCATTGAAGAGCAATATCGTGGCATCCGCCCGGCCTTTGGCTATCCCGCCTGTCCGGACCACCTGCCCAAGCGCACGCTATTTAGCCTGCTCAACGGCGAGCAGAACGCCGGCGTGACGCTGACGGAGAGCTGCGCCATGTGGCCTGCCAGCAGCGTCAGCGGCCTGTACTTCGCCCATCCCGGCGCGCGGTACTTTTCGGTCGACCGGATCACCCGCGATCAGGTGGAGAGCTACGCCCGCCGAATGAATCTGCCACAAGCAGAAATCGAACGCTGGCTGGCACCGAATCTCGGATACGACAACTAGTTGTTTGACCGCTTCTGGAAAGACCAGTGCCTCTCATGAGCGAGAACTTGAGCTGGCGTGAAGCCGTGATCCGGGTGTTGGAAGAGGCCGGAGAGGCCATGCATTACTCTGACATCGCCGATCGAATCGGAGAATTAGAGCTACGCTCCGAGATGGGCGCAACACCTGCCAATACCGTCAGTGCAACGATTTCGATGTCCTTGCAGAGCCGGCAGGATGAATCCCCGTTCATTCGACTCAGCCGTGGAATGGTTGCACTAAGATCCGCCGCGGAGAAGGCGAGTTCTTCTATCGCCGACGCTCCCCGTCAAGCGGACGAGACCGGACTAATCAATGCGTTCGGTATGTTCTGGTCACGTGATCTTGTTGTCTGGAAAACAACACCGCAGATCCTTGGTCAGCAGCAATTGGGCAGCAAGCATGTGGACTTCTGCCAACAGTTGGGGATTTATCTGTTGTATGAGGGACGTGAGGTGGTCTACGTGGGTCGTACAACGAATCAACCTCTCGGTATTCGGCTTTCTCAGCACACTCAAGATCGCTTGCAAGGGCGTTGGAATCGATTCAGTTGGTTTGGAGTCTGCTCCGTCAGCGATACGGGAACTCTCAACCGCCCCGAGCAGTCGAGCTTCAATCTTGAGATGCTGATTGTCACCATGGAAGCCCTGATGATCGAAGGTCTTGAGCCACGCCAGAACCGCAAACGCGGGGACGATTTCCGCGCGGCAGAATTCCTGCAGGTTGAGGACCCGGATATCAGCAAACGCAAAACGCTTGAACTCATTGAAGCGCTCAAAGCAAAATTGTGACTGCGGGTGACGTCGAACGGTTCCCTCCGTCGGTTCTCGACAGAGACAAAACCGCACTGGTGGCAGAATTGACACTGCCGTTTGTCCCGGCGCATACTCTGTTGATTCCTCTCTCACGGCGTCTGCAACGGCCTCTCCGATAGTTCGTTCGGGAGTGAGAGCTGGCATTTCCTTGTGGAACGTTCTGTTCCGGACTCGGGAGCAAGAGTCTCATGATGGCATCACTGGCGCAAGGTGATGGCAGCGCACGTGCGCCCGCCGAATCGGGCATTCTTCCGGCCAAGTGGACTTGCCCACGTTTGATGGGCGCGCAAGGCAGAGGATAGACTTTCTTCCGGGGGAGTCCAGCAATGTCCAAAGCACAACGTTCACACGAAGACCGTACGCCATTACCCCGCCGTCGTTACACGGCTCAGTTCAAAGCTGAAGCGGTTGACATGGTGACCCAGTAGGGCTTGTCGTTCGCCGAGGCCGCGTCTCGCCTGGGAATCAGCCAGCAACTGATTCGCAACTGGAAGCATGCCGCTGAAGCAGGTGGCATCGTGCCTTCGCCACGCCAGCCCAGTGCCCTCGAACAGGAGAATGCACGGCTGCGCGAAGAGAACCGCAGACTGCTGATGGAACGCGAGATCTTAAAAAAAGCAGCCGCCTTCTTCGCGAAGGAGTCGCGATGAGATACGCCTTCATCGAAGAGCATCGTCGCGTGTGGCCAGTGCGTATTCAGTGCGCTGTCCTGGAGGTCACCCGCAGCGGCTTTTATGCCTGGAGACACTGTTCTCCGAGTCAGACGCAGCAGCGTCGTGAGGCACTGAGTAACGAGGTCAAGGCCATTCACGCCGAGCCTGACAAGGACGTGTATGGGGCTCCTCGCTTGCAGCGAGAACTTGCCGCTCGCGGTCACCGCTGCAATCGCAAGACGGTCGCCAAGGCGATGAAACAGGCTGGAATTCAGGCGAAAACCACGAAGTCGTACCGCGTGACGATCACGGATTCCAATCATCCTCATCCCGTGGCTGAGAACATCATGAATCGAGACTTCGCGGCCTCGACGGCTAACGAGAAGTGGGTCGCCGACATCACCTATGTTGCGACTGGAGAAGGCTGGCTGTACCTGGCCGCTGTGATGGACCTGTGCTCACGGCAGATCGTCGGCTGGTCGATGTCGGACCACATCGACAGCAGGCTGGTGGTGGACGCGCTCGCCATGTCCCTGGCACGCAGTCAGCCTGGTGACGGCTTGATCGCTCACTCGGATCGTGGCGTGCAGTCTGCCAGCGAGCATGATCAGTCACTGCTCAGCGGGCATGGCATCACGTGCTCGATGAGCCGGCGTGGCAACTGCCGGGACAACGCACCGATGGAAAGCTTCTTCGCGACGCTGAAGAAAGAGCTCGTGCATCACGAGCAGTATGCCACGCGCAGGCAGGCCCGACAGAGTCTGTTCGCCTGGATCGAGACATTCTACAATCGCGTGCGCCTGCACTCAGCGATTTGCTAC
>JBGSIP010000908.1:0-7337 GCA_041742495.1 Planctomycetaceae bacterium | reverse complement strand
CTCCCGAAACGGTCGTCGAAGCGCAGTCAGGATGTTCTGCGCGTGCTTTTCGTTCACGACGCGCGGCGCTCAATAGCCAAGCCCCGACGAGCAATAACGGCACCAGCGGGGTCGTGTCGACGTTGGTGGTCGCCAGCCACTCGATAAACGGCCGCTCCGTGACGGCCACGGCAGCCAAGCGCTGGCACTCCACAACGGCCACGAGCAGCCCCAGACTCAGCACGGCCACCCAGAGTCCGAACTCGAACCTTCGCTGATGCCGTTCCGCAAAATCCATGATGCCACGACAGTCCCGCAGGTGAAACCGCACTCGTCCCGATTTGCCCGGCCATCCGGCAGGCCTGCATCCAGCAGTTCCACAACCGACAGACCCGTCGAATTCACGAAACTGCAGAATTGAGTAAACTGGCGATCACCGCCGGACGGCTCTTCGTCCCGGCGCGCCGCGCAGCTCCGGTGGCAAACCAGCCGGTGCTCTACCAACGACCGCGAATGATCCTTGCAGAGTAAATCATGACCGATGCCGTCCGCCAGCAGATCGAGGCACTCCGCACCCGAATCGAACGGCACAACCGCCTGTACTACCTGGAGGCGACCCCGGAAATTGCGGATCACGAATACGATCGCCTGTTGGCAGAGCTTGTCGCACTGGAAGCAAAGTATCCGGAATATGATGCGCCGCACAGCCCGTCGCACAAGGTCGGCGGGGCACCTGTCGACGGCTTTGCCAGCGTGGCCCATCGTGTGCCGATGCTGTCGATCGACAACTGTTATGCCGACGGAGAACTGCTGGAGTTCGACCGGCGGGTTCGCAAACTGCTGCCAGACACCTCTTTGTCCTATACCGCGGAGTACAAAATCGACGGCGTGGCGCTCGCCGTCACCTATGTGCGCGGGGTGCTGGCGCAGGCGGTAACCCGGGGGGATGGCCAGACAGGAGATGAGATCACGTCGAATGCGCGCGTGATTCGTGACCTGCCGTTGCGTCTTGACGGTGTCGATCTTCCCGCGGAGATCGAGATTCGTGGCGAAGCCTACATCTCCAACTCGGAGTTTGCGGATATCCGTTCTCGTCAGGCTGCCCGAGGGGAGACTCCCTTTGCCAATTCGCGCAATGCCGCCGCGGGAGCACTGAAACTGCTCGATCCGCGGCTGTGTGCCGAGCGTGGCATCCGGTTTCTAGCGCATGGCGTGGGGTATCACGCGGGCAGCGCTGGTGAGGGGCATATGGACTATCTGTCCCGGCTGCGGGCGTGGGGCGTGCGCACCACTCCGGGCGTGGTCACGCGGGAGTCCATGCCGGAACTGATTGTGGCCTGTCAGGACTTGATGCAACAGATTCCGGAACTGGACTTCGAAGTCGATGGGCTGGTCATCAAGGTGAACGAGTTTGCCCTGCGCGAGCAATTGGGAAATACCAGCAAAAGCCCGCGCTGGCTCATCGCCTACAAATGGGAACGCTACGAAGGGATCACCACAGTCCGCGACATTGTCATTCAGGTGGGCAAACTGGGCACGCTGACTCCTGTAGCCGAACTCGAACCGGTGGAAATTGCGGGCACCACCGTGTCTCGTTCCAGTCTCCACAATCGCGATGAATTGACGCGTCTGGACGTGCGGATTGGCGACACGGTGGTCGTGGAGAAAGCAGGCAAAATCATTCCGCACGTGCTGCGCGTGGAGAAGGACCGGCGCACCGGTCAGGAGCAGCCGTTTGAGTTCCCGATGACCTGTCCTGTGTGTGAGACCCCTGTCATTCAGGACGACGGGGGCGTGTATGTACGCTGTCCGAATTTGGCCTGCCCGGCCCGATTGAAGGAATCACTCCGCTTCTTTGCGTCGCGGCAAGCCATGGACATCGACGGGCTGGGGCAGAAAATCATCGAGCAACTGGTCGATGCCGGGCTCGTCCGATCGATTGTCGATCTGTATCGTCTCAGCGAGCGGCGCACCGCTTTACAAGAACTCGAACGCATGGGCGAAAAGACGGTCGATCACCTGTTGGCGGGTATCGAACGCTCTAAGCAGCAGCCCCTGTGGCGCTTGCTGACTGGTCTCAATATTCGCCACGTCGGCAGCGGTGGCGCACGCCGCCTGGCGGCACAGTTTGGATCGCTCGACGTCATCCTACAGCAGGATCTGGAGACACTGGCCGATGTCGCAGATGTCGGTCCCATCACGGCGGCGTCGATCCACGCCTTTTTGCAGTCGGCCATTGGTCGCGCGCTGATTGAAGATCTGCGCGCCGCAGGGCTCAATCTCGGGGACCCGCTGCCAGCGGTCCCCAACGATGCCTCTGAGATCACGGGACCGTTCGCCGGCAAAACGATTGTCGTGACGGGAACCCTGCCCACCTGGTCGCGCGAAGCAGCGGAAGACGCTATCCGACAACTGGGTGGTCGCCCGGCATCGTCGGTCAGCAAGAAGACCGATTTTGTTCTCGCTGGTGAAAAAGCCGGTAGTAAGCTGGCCAAGGCGGCCGAACTAGGCATTCCAGTGCTCGACGAAGCGCAATTCCGCGCCCAGGCAGGACTGTGATCGTCGTTTGAGATCATCGCGGCGACTTCGCCATGCGAATGACTCAGTGGGACGACGTCGACGCAGCGCGGCGACGCAGACGCGCGAGTTGACGGTAGGCAGTCAGGCGATGGAAGCCTTCATCGGCCAGCGCGCCGAGCAGAATGACGATGCCGATGACGGTGTATTCCAGTTTGCTGGGGACCCCCAGCAGCAGAATGCTGTTGGCCAAGACGCGCAGCACAGCCGCTCCGATGACCACCCCGAAGATGGTCCCTTCGCCACCGCGCAGGCTGCAGCCACCCAAGACCGCCGCGGCGATGGCATACAGTTCAAACGCTTCGCCAAACGAGGCGGGCTGCACCGAATTGGCATCGAGCGCAAACATGATGCCCCCCAGCCCAGCCAGTGTCGCTGAGATGAGATATGCGACGAGCGTCCAGCGTTCGGTCTGGATTCCGCTGTAGCGGGCGGCATCCCGATTGCCGCCAATCGCCAGCAGATACCGCCCGACGATCGTACGATTGAGCACGACCCACGCTAGCAGACTGATGACAAGCAGAATCACCACCGGGAATGGCACCTGCCAGCCCGTGAGGCCCGGAATTGGCAGCTTGGCGGTCGCCAGCCATTTCAACTCGGCAAAGTCATTGCCAAAGCCCTGATTTTGTTCGTCCGTGAACCAGCGGGTCACACCCCGGCAAATCAACAGGCCGGCCAAAGTCACCACAAACGGCTGCAGTCTCGCGCGGGTGATCAACAACCCCTGCAGCAGCCCAATCGCCACCGCGGCGGACATTGTGCCAGCGACAGCCGCGGGAATGGACCAGTGGTGTTCCACCAGCAGATAGGGCAACAGACAACCGCAGAGGGCGACGACAGATCCGATCGACAGATCAATACCCCCGGTGATAATCACAAACGCAGCACCAATGCCGATGATGCCCAGCAGTGACGAACGCACCAGCAGATTGGTCACGTTGTAGGCCGTGAAGAACTGCGGATTCGCGATCGCGGTCACTCCGCAGATCAGCACAAACACGGCGAGAATGCCCAGAATTTTCCGCATGCCAACCGATTCCCTGATTCAATGAGCCGAGGGGCCGTTTGCTGGATGATGGGTGGTACCTGCCCCTGCGACCGGCCGAGCGATCGATGGTGGTGTGATTGCTGCCGTGGACTCCCATACCGTCCCGGTGGCCGCGGCCATGATGGCCTCTTCGGTCGCAGCAGAGCGCGATAGTTCCGCCGCAATGCGCCCTTCGTGCAGCACCAGAACCCGATCGGCCAGCGCGCGAATCTCTTCCAGTTCGCTGCTGACAAACAGCACCGCCAGGCCGCTTTGCGCGAGTTCATCGATCACGCGATAGATCTCACCCTTCGCGCCAACATCAATGCCGCGCGTCGGTTCATCCAGCAGCAGGACGGTCGGTTGTGTGGCCAGCCACTTGCCAAGCACAACTTTCTGCTGGTTGCCCCCTGACAGTAACTTCGTGCGATACCACGGCGATGGGGTCTTGGTCCCCAACCGCTGGATGGATTCAGTCGCCAGCCTGAGTTCTGCCCGCTCGTTGACGAGAGCCGGTCCCCAGCAATCGCGGTCCAGTCGCGGCAGTGAGGTGTTCCAGTCGACCCCTTCATCCAACAACAGACCAAACTGTTTGCGATCCTCTGGAGCGAGCCCCACCCCCGCCGCAATGGCGTCTGCGGGATGCCGCACGGAGATCTGCCGGCCACCCACGGAAATTGTCCCCGCGATGGCGGGCTGTGTGCCAAACACCGCTTCCAGCAGTTCCGTGCGCCCGGCCCCCACCAGTCCCGCCAGTCCCACGACCTCGCCCCGATGCACACGCAGCGACACCGCTTCTCCCGGATGGGCGCGTGTCACCACCTGTTGCAATTCCAGAGCCACCGGGCCAGCCACGACCGAAGGACGCTCAGAAACAGCGGCCAGATCTCGCCCCACCATCAGGGAGATCATCCGCGGCCGCGAAATCTCGCTCCGCTCCAGTTCACCCACATACCGCCCATCACGCAGCACCACGCAACGGTCGGCCAGTTCGGTCACCTCGCCCAATCGATGCGAGATATAGATGACGCTCACACCTTGACGACGCAGTCCCCGGACCACATTGAACAGTGTCTCGGTTTCCCCGTGTGACAACGACGACGTTGGCTCGTCCATGATGAGCAACCGAGCGTCGACGGCGAGAGCCTTGGCAATCTCCACCAATTGTTGCTGCCCCAGCGTCAATCGCGATAACGAAGTCGCTGGGTCAAAGGCCAGCCCCACACGCTGCAGCAGTTCGGTCGCACGGCGGCGGATCTCACGCTGGTCGATCCATCCCCATCGCTGCGGCTCGCGCCCGAGAAAGACATTCGCGCCAATATCCAGATTGTCCGCCAGGTTGAGTTCCTGGTGGATCAGCGCAATCCCCGCCTGTTGGGCATCGCTGACCTGCCGAAACTGCACCGGCTCCCCTCGCCAGCGGATCTCGCCGCGATCGGGAGCCTGCACCCCGGCGAGAATTTTCATCAACGTGCTTTTGCCAGCGCCGTTCTCGCCAATGATGGCCAGCACTTCCGCGGGATGAACATCAAAACTGACGTCGGTCAAGGCGGCGACACCGGGAAACTGCTTGCCGACCTGCCGCACTGCCAGCAGCGGCACCGCGGGATTGGAATCACTCATGACAGGCGTCAGCCCTTCCAATCCCACTGGGTCATCCCAACAGCCCGTTGAACAACCACGACCTGAATCAGCCACAGGTGCCTCTGGCTTTGCCAGTGCAGTACGTCACGAGGGAGAAAAGCAGTGGCAGAGCCCAGAGGCACCGACAAAGTTGTTGCGTTGGCTTCGTTCAACAGATTGCTGAGGGGCAAGCCAGAGCTCCTTCCCGATGCCAACAGAATCAGCGCCACAGTGTCATCAAGTCCGCCCGGCCAACGCAGCTGGCTGTTGCACGAGCCCAGCGAGACGTGGTTCACGACGACACTGCGTTTGTCGTTACGGGGCAACTGCGGGGCTGGGTGATTCGGTCAGCGCCTTGAGTTGTGTCCAGAATTCCACCACGTTTGCGCCAGTGACCTTGCGAGCAGGGATGCTCAGGACGCCTCCGGCAGGCAACACAGTTTCATCCCCGCGAATGAGCCCCGCCAGCACGCGGACGGACTCAAATCCGTAACGGTACGGGTCCTGCACCACCGTGCCAAAAATCTGCTGATCGACAATCGCCTGCAGCGTCTCGGGATCTTCATCGAACCCAATCACCTGAATCTGGCCCAGCTTGTTGGCCTCACGGACAGCCCCCAGAATCTTCGGCGGGTTATATGCGAACAACCCCACCATGCAGTTCAACGTGGGGAACTTCGCAATGGCATCTTGAGCCTTGGCCTTGGCCTGGCTCAAGTCTCCCTGATCGGTGAAGGTATCCAGAATGGTGAAAAGGGCCGATTTCAACTCGGTGCCCGGCGGGTCGTAACGTGTGGGGTCCTTCGTCCGTTCGAGCAGGCAATCAATAATCCCCTGCCGCCGCCCCTTGGAGTTGATCTGCTCCAAATTGCCCACAAACAGTGCCACAGCCCCCCCCTCGGGCAACGCCTGCTGAATCAGTTCCCCGCACAGCCAACCGGCGTCGTAGTTGTCCATACCAATGTAGCACCGCCGCGGACTCTCGGGAGCATCACTGTCCTGGGTGATGAGGATGGCGTTCTCGGAAATTGTCTTGAGCAAATCGGCCTGATTGGCGGGGTCGACAGGGCTGATCGCCATGCCGTCGACACCACGAGCCAGCGCGTCTTCGACCATTCGCTTCTGTTCAGTGGACGTCTGCCGGGGCGGCATGAGCACAGAGACCTCGGCATCCAGTTCCTTCCCGGCGTCCTGCACTCCCTTCTCGGCAATCACCCAGAACGACGCGACGCAGTTGGTGACAAACGCGATGCGCGGCCGTTTGGCGGCGGTTCCACCGGTCGATGTGGTTCCGTTCGGCTCGACCCTGCAGCCCACCAGCGCCAGACCAGCGACGCAGCCCACGGCCAACGTTGTGAACCACACTCCTCCGCGATGACCAGATGCGAACACGTTTCCAATGTCCTTTCGACAGATTTCTCGGACCCCGACAGCGCTGCACTCGCACTTGCTCGCTCCGGAGGCAGTGCCGCCGGGAGCCTCACCCGAGGTGAGCTCTCCAGTCCCGGATGGCACTTGTCACTCGTCAGACGGGCCACGGCAGAAACTGCTGCACGACACCGATTTTCGGTATCGAATTGACTCAGCACAGCGTACGCTGATGGGATCGCGTCATTGAACCGCACGGTGGGTCGAAAATCAAACCCCCGCCCGCGGTTTCAACGTCGCCGGGGGCTCTCCGCTGTCAATTCCCCGCCGTCTCCCGCCACTCATGCTCACGGAAAGTCAAATCCATGCCTGCTCGCCTGTTGGTCGGCCCATCACTGAACTCTCGCTGGTCCGTGGGCAAGTTGCCCGGGAAAATTGCGACTCTGCTCTCGATCTCCGTCGGACTCGCGCTGGCAACTGCCGCGACACCCGGTTTCGCAGCGCCGCCAAGCGCCACGTTGGGACGCATCGGTGCGTTGATCGGCCAGGATACATTCGATGCCGCCGAACCCGCCAAGCCGTGGGTCCGCAACACTGGCGCGTGGAAAATCGAAGGCGGCTCACTGGCGCTGAGCGAACTCAAGGCAGACAATCACGCCGCCGCCATTCGCTATCTCCACCCGCTGCAGGATGCCGTGGTGCAGGTCAAATTTACCCTGGACGGCACGCAGATGTTCAATCTGGGTTTTGATCCTGCCAA
>JBGSIP010000907.1:0-1635 GCA_041742495.1 Planctomycetaceae bacterium | reverse complement strand
AACAGTGGACGGTGCTGCGCGACCGTTTTGCCGCACTGGAATTGGCGGCGGTCGTTCCGATATTGATTCCCGAAGACTGGCGACGGCTTAAAGCGAATCTGACGGCGGCGCAACTGTGCGTGCTCAGTGGGGACGAAGCGCTCTTCGGACCGCGGCACGATGCACTCGTCGACGAGTTGACCCGGATGGAAAAACTCGCCGCGCAACAGAACCCGGAAGCCCGCCGGGCGCGACTGCAATCGTGGCTGCCCGAGTCCACACCCGCCGCGGCTTTGACCGCCGAAGAATCACTGGCGTTTCTCAAGCTGGTCGAACAAGCGGCAGCGGGGGAACAGGCCACGGTTCCCCTGCCGGAGAGTCTCTCACGTCGCGGCCCGGCACGCTCGCAGTTCGTGCGCTGGTTTCTGGCGGATTTGCAGGATCTGCTGGAAGCTCTGCCTGGCATGCCCGCCGCGGAAGGTGAAAATCAGGTGGCCACCCGCCGTCGTTTTCTGCAGCGTCTGGCGGGGATGGGATGGCGATCGGAAGATCTGCCGCACCAGTTCGTGGTCCTCAACGCTGTGTTGGGTGCGCCGACAGAAGCGGGCGAAATGATCAGCCCACGGCTCGGACCGGCCCTGAAGCTGGTGCGACTGCGGCAAGACGTGCTGAGCATTGCCTCTGGGTTTTTTCCGACCGGAGCCTGGATTCATCAACGTGCCTGGCGGGATGTCGCTGCGGAATTGACGGGACTGTTGCAGGTGCTCACGGCTGCCGAACGCTGGCTGGCGCTGGGCGCAGATGGGTTGAATCAGGGTCAGTCGCGACTGGATGATGGAACGCGCCGGCTCGCGGGGCTGCGCGGCAGGCTCGATGTGGCGCACCGGATCGGGCTGTTCGGCAGCGAACTCAATTTGCAGTTGGACCCGGTGCTGTTTTCGCTGGCGCTGGAACAGGATCGCCTGGCGCTGACCCCCACTGTGGAGGAGTCGGCACGACGCATGGCGGATGTGCTGACCGCCAATCCCGGACAACTGACGGCGGAAATGTTCCCCGACCAGATTGTGGTCGAAGCGAGTGTGCAGAATGCATTGTGGGAACTGACACGGGACTTTTCTCGCGCGGCCCCGACGCAGGCGGATGTGGGTCAACTTGACCAGTTGATCCGCGCGTGGCAGGGCCGTCTTAAGCAAGCCAGCGACCCCTTCAGCGAATTCACCTCGCGGCAGCGGCGCGAGTATTGGTGGCTCGCTTCGCCGGGCGATCCGCAGCAGACCCGCATCCTGGATGGCTGGTCAGATTTCTCTCGCGTTCGCCGCGCCAACGCAACCCCGGCGGGATCGGGTTTGTGGTTGGGGTTCTGGTCGATTCGACGGCTGTGCAGCGCTGGTCAACTGAGCGACCTGGAGCAGCAAAACCTGTGGGATGCCTGGAGCAAACTGGTCGCCGCGCTGGCTGAGGGGGCGCCCGATGCGGCAGGAGCCGTGCAGGCGCGGGCGGAACTGGGTCGCCAGTTGAAGCAGGCCTGGACGCAGAGCGCCAGCGGAACCACCGCTGCCGTACAAAGCGACGTGTTTGTGAGCCCCGACGATGCCGCCCGCTCCATTGCCGAAGATCTGCAGCAACATCTCAACACCGTCACCGATGCCGACCTGC
>JBGSIP010000906.1:0-4057 GCA_041742495.1 Planctomycetaceae bacterium | reverse complement strand
TGATGCTCGGACTCCCTGTCCCTTGGAGAATCGGCACGGTGAGGCCGCGGATTCTTGCGAAATGGCGGGCGGGGCGGGACTTCCAACTACGCCATCCGTCCTCCCGGTCGATTCCGCACAACCGGACCTGAGACGTCGAGAAATTCGCCTCGTCCCGCGATCCGTCGGCACACGTGCTGAAACGGCGGAACCAACAGACGCGATTTGCAACTGGACACTTGATCACCTTCACCAGTACACTACCCAAGTCGCGCGCCGGATGTGCGGCGTCAGTCCCGGGCCAAGTCGCCACGTTGCCCGGCTGCCGCGCGACCGGCCATCGGCGGTGAGCCGGCCGGCAATTTTAGTGAAGTTCCATTTGGCGGTGTTCAATTTGGTAGAGATCCAAAAGGGGGGAACCATGAGCCCATCGACCGTTGACAAGCTCGTCCACCGTTTGCTGGAAAACATACCTCGGCTGGCCGATGCTACCGGCCGCGGCGGTTCCAGCCCCGTTCCAAACGCTGGTCCTCAACAGCCGGACGAAGTTCGCGACTATGGCGTGAATGCGTTTGATGTGGCGCAGCATCTGCGCTGCCAGGTGGTGCTGGATCGGCAAGCTCACGGCCGCGGCCGAATCAAACAAATGTCGGGACGGACCGTAATTTTCCTCAAGCCCGAACTACGGCGGGAACGGCTGCAATGGGCGCTGGCTCATGAGCTGGGGGAATTTCTCGCACCCGAACTGGCGGGAGCCGGCGATCTGGAGGATCACTCGCGGGAAGACCTGGCCAATGCGTTCGCGGTCTGCCTGTTGCTGCCGATGGAGCCGTTTCGGAACCTGGCAACCCGAACCGGGGGAGACCTCTTGGCCCTCAAAGCCGCGTTCCCAAATGCCAGCCACGAACTGATCGCTTCCCGTCTGTTATCTGTGGGGCTAGACAGACGGATGCTGGTGTTCGACCATGGCCGACTCACACGTCTGAGAACGTCCCGCGGCGCGGCCCGGCAGTCCACAACGGGAGATCCGCTGTGGCCCATTGAACGGGATTGCTGGCAGGCCGTCCGTCTGAGTGGCCAGCCTGCCCGCCGAGAGCAAGCCACCGTTGCCACGGCAGCGTGGCCGATCTACGAAGCCAACTGGCAGCGAGAAATCCTGCTCACGACACTCCCCATTGACGACGACCAACGCCCAGCCAGCGACGATGGCTAAGGCGGGGCAGGACACCGCCCAGACAGCCATGTTCGCCCCGCGTGGGTCACTGTTTCGGACCAGTGTCGTTCGTTAGGGGCGGTCGGAGTCCCCACCGGCGGGAAGTTCGTCGCTGTCGCCGTGGACCGGGTCCGTGACGTCACCGGCGGCGTGAAATCGTGTGTGGTCGCCGCCAGACGAAGCTGTGCCCGCATCATCGCCGACCAAATCTAACTCCACCACATCCAATTCCACGGTGTCTGCATCGTCGCAGTCCGCGGGTCCGTAATCGTCAACGGTGTCATCGTCAACGGTGTCATGTTCATTGATGTCATCGTCATCCGTGTCGCCCCTGTCGGCGGCGGAATCAAAGTCGTCATCGTCCGGGGCTTCGGCGTCGATCCGGTGACCTCGCCAGGCGTCATCGTTGGCCGCGGACGAATCGAATTCGTCGTCGTCATCGCCCAGCGCGGGGCCGCTCACGTGATCATCGCCTTCGAAGTCATCATCGTCGCCGGCGGCATCCCAGTTCCCCGCGTCGATGGCGGCCTGCCACGCGTCTGCGGTCCACTCCACCCCCAACGGCGCATTGTCGCGTCCTTCCGGACGGGGTGTGGCGAACGACTCTGCATGTCGGTCTCGAAAATAGAACTTGATCGGAATTTCCGGAAACGGCAGGGCCTCATGCAAAGAGTGCGAGAGATAGCGCTTCCACGTCGGATCGATGTATTTCGGGTGCGAGCATTTGATGACAATTGTCGGCGGTGCGGTCCCCACCTGCGTGGCGTAATACATCCGCGGCTGCAGATTTGCTCGATGCGGCGGCGGGTTGCGTTTCACCGCCTCGCCAATCACGCGGTTGAGCAACCCCGTCGATACGCGGCCTTGTGCCTGCTTGAACATGGTCTGGGCCAGGTTGACCAACCGGCGGATATTCTTCTTCTCCTTCGCTGTCACGAAGGCCACTGGAATGTAGGGCATGCTCGGAAACGTTTTGAGCAGATATTCGGCCCAGCGGTCCGAAGTCATCTCGGCTTCCAGCCCCAGGTCCCACTTGTTGACCACGAAAATACACGGCTTGAAGTGATCGGCGATCTCCGTCACCAGTTGCTTGTCGACCTGCGAGATGGTCTGGGTCGCATCGAAGAACATCAGGACCACATCAGCCCGGCGAACACTCTTCTGGGCCCGCACCAGGCCGTAGAACTCGACGTCGTTCTCCAGACTCTTCTTTTTGCGAACACCCGGGGTGTCGATCGCGATGAAGGCATGACCGTCCTGCTCGAACCGCACATCCACGCTGTCGCGCGTTGTCCCTGCGATCTCGCTGACAATCATCCGCGGTGCATCGACCAGCGCATTGATGAACGTGCTCTTGCCGACGTTCCGCCGGCCAACGATGGCCAGCTTCATCAACGGAACAGAGACAGATTCGTCGTCGCCGCTGTCATCGGCCGGAGGGGGCAGATGTTCGAGAATCGCCGCCAGCAGTTCATGCCGGCCGCGGTTCGCTTTGACGCTGGTCGTCACCAATGGTACCTGCATCATCTGCAGAAAGTTCGGACTCTCGTCGACCGCCTTGGAACTGTCGCACTTGTTGACCACCATCAGCGTGGGGCGGTTCAGCTTGTGCAGGCGGGTCGCCACGGTGCGATCCAGCGGCAAAATCCCCATCGTCCCGTCGACGACAAAGATGATGAGATCAGCCACGTCGAGGGCATAGTTGATTTGCTGTTCGACATCGTCCGACAGTGCGTCCGAGTCGACAATGCCGACCCCGCCGGTATCAATCAGTTCAAAGTAACGGTCACCCTGTTCCATGAGATACGAAACGCGATCGCGCGTGACCCCGGCGGAGGGGTCCACGACGGAGACCCGTTTCCCGGCCAGCCAGTTCATGATGGAACTCTTGCCCACGTTGGGACGACCCACGATGGCAACCTGCGGAACAGCCATAGCGACAACTTCACCCTAACGGCCTCAACGGGCCCTGGTCCTGATCAACACGACGCCGGGCTGTCCGATCGACCGGCCAGCACGCTTCAACCGGCCATCATCGCAGGTTCGCGGGCGAAGAACTAGACTCCGCGAACGTAGCGTCTCAATTCGCTGGCCCAGCAACCTGTTTTCCCCATGCCTGTCGGCCCGACCGCTTCCGCTTCGCCGCCCTCACCCGCGCCGGGTACGGACTTTGGTCGCGTGACCGACTTCTCCGATCAGTTGGCCCGGTTTGGACCAGACAGCCGCCGCCCCTCCTTCGACACGTCCACCGCGTCGGCCTACTGCCGGCAACTGGCGGTGGGACACTATGAGAATTTCCCAGTCCTGTCCTGGGCCGTGCCGCGGCGACTGAGACCCCATTTTGCCCACATCTACGCCTATTGCCGCTGGGCCGACGACCTGGGTGACGAAACAGGAGACCGCCAGCGGTCGCTGGAGTTGCTGGCCTGGTGGCGCGGGGAAACCCTGCGTTGCTGGAGCGGAGCGGCGACACACCCCGTGTTTGTGGCGCTGCAAGCCACGATTGCCGAGTTTGATCTGCCTCGCGAGCCGTTTGACCGCCTGACTTCGGCTTTCGAACGTGATCAGCGGCAGGTTCGCTATGAGACCCGCGACGACTTGTTGGACTACTGTCGCAGCAGCGCTGATCCTGTCGGTGAGTTGCTGTTGCGTCTGGCCCGCTGCGCGTCCGCCGAGACGATTGAACGATCAAATCAAGTCTGCACGGGGCTGCAATTGGCCAACTTCTGGCAGGATGTGCAGCGCGACTTCGCCATCGGGCGAGTGTATGTGCCGCTGCAGCATCTGCGCTCTCACGGCGGCGAGGCAGCGGATCTGGGCCTGCCCTTCACGTCGCCGGCCTTGCGACGCGTGCTGCAGGAGGAG
>JBGSIP010000905.1:0-2625 GCA_041742495.1 Planctomycetaceae bacterium | reverse complement strand
GGGCAATTCGGGGACATCGACCGCGCACACCAGCCTGCCGGCCACGGCGTCCAGCGTGGCAATTTTCCCGTCCACCGTGGGATAGCGATAGAAGCGACCTTCCAGCAATCCCTGGCCGGCGGGCGTCGGAATCCAGAACTCCTCCCACGCGGGCTGGCGATCGCTCATGCGCCACGCAATCGCCGATTGCTTGCGCAGCGCGAGCAAAATGCCGGCCGTGCTGCCTACCACGCGCACGTCGTCTGGGGCGGTGAGCCGGTAGCCGTACTCGGGACCGGTTTCGCCCGGGACAAGAACGACACCCCAGCCAAAATCGGAATCCACCACCAGCATGCCGTCGCGCGACATCAATCGTTCGTGCGGAATCGTGGTGGCCAGTGTGGGAAACGGTTCTTCGTGTCCCAGCGACAGGTCGATCGATCGCCAAAGCGTGGCGGGCGATTCCGACCAGGGATCACCCGAACCCCACACCAGCCGATTGGTCTGCGGATCGAAGGCCACCAGCACATGTGCTCCGGTGGGACAGACAACCAACCCCTGATGGGCGATCGGCGAGAGGCCGAGAAAACTGCGGACGATCGACGTTGAGCTAATGTTGGGTGGCAGGGTGACCAGCCGCTGCTGCAGCACCACGGAACCATCCTGGGGATTGCATTCCGCCAGGCTGACATCGCCCGCCTGTTCGACCAGCACAAACAGCCGGCCGCCAAACACCAGTGGCGGGCCGAGAAACTGGTGACCGGCGAGCGGCGCTTCGTTGGGTCCTGTCGGTCCGCCAACCTGCCACGTTAGCAAGCCCGTTTCCACATGAAAGGCGACGAGTCGATTGGGCTGACCGGGAATGGTCACATGCTGAATGCCGGTCTGAACCTTGTCGGCAAAACCGGCAAAGCCGTTCCCCATCACCGCGAAGACGCGTTCGCCATCACTCGACAATTGCCCCAGTGTGCGATCAAACCAGAAGCGCTGGGCAAAGTACGACTGCAGTTTGATTTTTAATTCGGGCTTGTCCGCGGGATTCGACCGCGCGAGGCCGCGGAGATAGGCCGACAGTGGGTCTTGCTGCAGTGTTTCCCACAACAGGCTCCCCGTCTGACGATCGTAGGCCAGCAGTCGGTCATAGCCCGCGACAACAACCCGGTTGCCAATCACCAGTGGCTGCACTGCGGGCTGCGAACCGCCGGTGACGATCGTGCGGTCCAGACCGTCTCGCAACGCCTGTTCCCAACCGGGGACCGGTGTTGTGGGAGGGGTGGACATCAGCGGCATGTTCGCCGGCAGACACTCCACCGGCAGCGATTCGGGAACATGGGCCCACCCACGACTGCTGCCACCGGGCATCAGCCAGTCATAGACCGGACCATCGCTGGGTGTGGAGAGCGCCGCCAGAAAGTCCTGCCATGCGGCAGGTGAAGGGGGCACCTCTCCGACGGAGGGAACCGGCTCAGCGGGACTGCGCCACGGCAACGGGCGATCCCCCGGCTGCGATGCACGCGGGATGGTCGCCATGGCAAAGTCGTAGTACGCACTCACGCGATCGCGCGGGGGCAATTCGACCGGCCACGGATCGACCGCCAACAAAACGCGCAATTGTCGCGCTGCGGTGATCGTCTCCCCACGATCAAGCAGGCGACGCGCCAGCAGCCACATCGCCCGCTGCCCTTGGGGGGCCGCGGGATAGTGAGCGGCCGCTTCGCGTAACGGCGATTCATCTCCTGTGGCCAGAAACGATTCCACCAGGAGACGCGCCGTGACGTCAAAGTCCTGCCGATAGCTGGTGAGGTCTGCACCGCGCAGGCTCAGCAAACGCACCACCAGCGCCTCGTGCAGTGAATAATCTTCGGTCGGTTCGAATTCGTCTTCGTCATTCACCAGCGCCTGCTGCCAGATGGCGGAAGCGCTGCGCCAATCCCCGGATCGCGCCAAACCGTCGGCGTCGCGAATGCGGTGACCCAGTGCTGAGCTAGCGGTGACCGCCGGCCACTGCCGCTGGTCCTGCCGTCGGTAAAATGTGACCAGTTCCGCCGGGTCACCCCCGGGGGCGAGTCGACCGGTCAATGTCGTGACGAGCGCGAGCAGCAGGCTCAACCACAGGCTGCGTCGCGTCCGCCAGATGGTGCTGGTTTGCAATCGACTCTCACTGGACACAATCAACCACCTTGGCAGGACCAGACGAAGGTGCGGGACCGCGGAACTCGTCGGGCACAGTTCACGCAGTGAAGGCGGGGAAGCTGGCGGTCTGGGGACCACGCGGCAGGCAGAACTTCCCCGCCCGAGAGTGTATCGCCGCGACCAGAATGCTGACGAGTCTGAACCCGACCCAGGGGACTGCGCGGGCTCGATCAGCCCCGCTGGCGGGCATGCAGGCACCGCCCCAGCGCCAACCCAAACGGCTCGTCGGTCTTGATCGTCAAGAGCTGGAATCCCGCACCAAGCGCCGCCGATTGCAGCCCGGCCGAGAATCGCTGGTAGCTTTCCAGATAGTGCTCCCGCAGTCGCACCGGATCGACCAGCAGCCGCTGTCCGTCGACTTCCAGGCTGCGAAACTGCGTCGGTCGGCGAAACGGAAACTCGGCCTCTTCGGGGGCGATGACCTGAATCATCAACAGGTCATGGCGTGACGAG
>JBGSIP010000904.1:0-4356 GCA_041742495.1 Planctomycetaceae bacterium | reverse complement strand
CACCAAAGAACTCCAGTTCCCATTCCCCTTCCGTCGTGCCGACTTCCGACCAGTATTGCGCGATACACATTTCGAGCGTGCGATCTGCGGCCACCGGGAAGACAACCTCTGGCGTTGTCCCTTCGGCCAACCGCAGCACTTCCAGCGTGTGAGCATGTTCAAAGTTGGCCCCCGGGACGAGTTGCACCAGATGAATCATGAACATCCGAGCCACCGGCGCAACGTGGGCCTTTAAACGGAGTCGCGCGTGTGTCGCTCCATCCGGGGGAGTCAGAAACCATCGCGGCGACGAGCCAGCCGTGGTTTCGAATGTGTCGGACAGTTTTTGTTCTGCCGGCTGCGGCTTGATCACCGAGACCGGGATGCTCAACAGCGGCCCCGCCGAGCGGTCGGCGGCGTGATAGAAGTGGACTTGAGCAAAATGGAGTCCCGGCTCGAGTCCCGTGGGATCGACGGCCACTTCCATGAGATTGGCAGCGTTGGACACCTGTGTGAACGAGCCGACGTCGATCCAGTCGGCGGTCGCCTCCACGGTCAGCCGGAGATCGAACGCGATCTTCTCGGCATTCGGGGTGGCTTCGGGGAAGACAGGCTGGACCTGTAGGCGGGCCGCGAATGGTGTGTTGGTCTCCCACGCTTCGCGCAGATAGATCCCGCGGGCGTCACCCAAGGCGGGGAACACGCCTGCCAGTTCGATTCCCGTATGCGAGAGTGCGGCCAACTGGTGCAGCCGCCCGTAGGCAGCATCAATCTGCACCAGCCCGGCTCCCTGGGTGAAGGCGTCCATATCGGGCAGGAACTCGGCCGTTGATTGCAACGCCCGGCGGACGCTCCAGGGTGTATATGGCAACTCTTCCGCCTTGGCGGCGCTCAACAACAGGGCGATGTTGCCGCAGGCGTTGGGCGAGGCCATGGACGTGCCGTTGAACTGTTCGTTCTTTTGCAGCGTCCAGTTTGGCAGCGGTGCGACCGCCCCCCCGGGCGCAAACAGGTCGACTCCCAGATCACCATCCTGAGTCGGCCCCCGGGACGTCCATGTGTAAGGGAGCGCAGGCAATTCGTCGCGAATGGTGTATTCCGCCTGGGCCATCGCGTTGCTGGCCATCGCTCCAATTCCCAGCAACGCGGTGCTGGTGCCGCCGGGCGCACCACAGGTGGTCAGCGCGGGCCCGGCGTTTCCAGCCGACGAAACGAAAATCACGCCATGCTCGCGAACGAGATCGGAGAACAGTGTTGACAACCGGCCCTGGTCCGGTGTGGTGGTCGGCTCGCCGTAGCTCATGTTGACCAGATCGCAGTGGTTGTCGATGACCGCCTTGATGCCCCGCTCGAAGCCGGGACCAGTCTCCATGCCATACAGGCGCGTGTCACCGATTTTCACGGAGACGAACTGCACGCCCGGAGCAACGCCACACAATTCCGGATGGTCGGGATCGTAGCCCCCCAGAATGCCCGCCACGTGCGTGCCGTGGGCGCCGCAGTCTGTGACAATCGAAAGCAGCCGTCCCTCGTCATAAATGCTGACGGAGAAGTTGAGATTGGCGGGGGCTGGAAACGTGGCGAACTCGTGGCTGTCGCGATAACTCGTCAGACGGCGTTCATCGGCGAAGTCGCCGTTCGCATTCGTGTCGACCGCAGCCCACCACGTCTCGCCATCCTGGTAGACAACACAATCGAAGACCTCACCGGGATCGGCGTGGCGGTCGCGTTCGGCGCGCAACACTTCCAGCCGCGCTGCGAGTTCAGCCTGGGCTTCCTTGGCAGAGTCCTCCAAGGCCGCTGCTTCGCGCAGCAGATCGGCTTCCAGTTGGGCAATTTCTCGTGCGAGATCGCGCTGCCGTTCGCTCGTCAGGCGACCCACCAGTTCTCCTTGGGCGTCGTCACCCGGGAAGAGCTGCCAGGCAGAGGCAAGACCAAGGTGGAACTCGTCGTTGTGAGATTTCCAGTCGGTCGGCAGCGTGAGTACGCGCCCCGACAGCCCTGTCAGTTTGCCATCCACGAGTTTGGCCGTGCGTGAGGTGTCGACATCCCCGCTCCCGGTACCGTCGACCATATCAATGACCTTGGGCAGGCCGTCGGGGGTGACTGCCATACCGGCTGCGCCGGGATCGATGCCGGTGTCGAACACCGCCACGATGATTCCCCGGCCATCAAATTCGGGATGCTCGGCGAGGAACCGGGCGGCGCCGGTCTCTTCCCGCGGCATGAGGGCCTGTTCGAGTTCGGGCACTGAGGGCTGGCCGTTTACCTCGCGAGCCGCACGGGCTTGCCGTTCGGCACGACGAGTCTGACGGTTGCTTTCTGGGACAGGCCCGGCGAAGGCGGCAGCCACCAGCGCCAGCGTCAGCCCGGCGGAGACCCAGCGAATTCCTCGCGGCAGCAACTTCGGCATCATCGATAAAATCCTCACCGGATAATCGTCAACGGGGAATCAGTCGCGATAGAGCGAATGAGCGAGCGGACACCTTCCCAGCCTGTGCAGTCTACCACTCTTATTGCAGGCGAGCCATGCGGAACTCTCCCGCGTGGCGCCGGACACTGGTCGGCCCGGAGCGATCGTGAGGGCCACGCGGCATGGCGATAGTGTGCGAAATGTCTCGACGGACGCGCCCGCCGGAGCGCACCGGCAGGTTCTGTGGGTGCGACTGCGGGCTTGTCCAGCAGTGCGAGCAAGGACCAGTTCGAGCCAGCAGTCGCACGCGGCAACCCACTCTGGCTGACATTTAAGTGGTAGACGGAGCCGTGGGTCAGGTTGTGCCTGACGCAACGTCGCTCATGGCTGTGGAGGACCATTCGAGTGGGAAAAATCCATCGGTTTGGCCCTGCCTGACGCTTTCACGCCGCGGGGTTCATCGTCGTCGGGCACAGCCTGACCTACTGACTGTTGTTGTGAATGCAGAGTTCAACAGGCAGTTACGTCCCGCCGCCGGGGGTGTCGAGCGGGGTGGAGACTTCCAAATGGTGGCGAGGCTCGGAGAGTCGCAGCGAGGCACACCCGCCGAGAAAAATCAGTCCCCCCACTCCCAAAAACACGGCCACCGGAGCGGAATCGAAACCCCAGCCAATCAATGGCGCGAACAGAAAGCCGACCGCGACGGTGCCGTTCAGTGTGCTGATGTAGCGGGCGTGTGCGGATTCGTCCGCGAGCTCGAGCGCATAGTTGGAAAAGGCACGCATGGCAACGGGGCAGGAGCCGAGGAGCAAAAACACGGTCCAGAACCACGGCCGTCCCACATCGGGAGGCAGCGACGAGAGATAGATCGCCAAGAACGGCGTCATCGACATCACAAAGACCAGACTCTGCAACACCAGCCGATATCCGTACCGATCCCCCACGATCCCGGCCCCCCAACTGATGAGGCCGACAGCAATATTTTGTGACATCACCCAGTACATCAGGTCGGTCCCCGTGGCGTGCAAACGCTCGCGACCCAGCCACTGAAAGTGCGGAAACAGCACCATCGTCAGCATCGAAAGCGTGGCGGTGACCGCCAGCTGGCGAAAGCGATGATCAGTGGCGAGTACCTGCCACGCGTCGCGGAATGGGCGCTGCACGGTTGCCAATTCTCGCACCGTCGCCGCGGGTTCCCGCACGGCCAGCAGACACAGCCAAGCCAGCGCAAAACCGCCTGCGGTCGTCGCGAAGCAATACGTGTACCCGGCGCCGTTCGGCAATGACATCCACGGCCCGAGCAGGAAATAGGCCGCTGACGCCGCCAGCAGCGATCCAAACAGCCCCGCAAATTTCAGGATGCGGCCGCGCCGATCAGGACGAATCAGCTTGCCCTGAACCGCTCCAAACGCCAGTTGATTGACGCCTGTCGCCGAGAAGAACAGCGCATAGCAAATCAGGAATGCGAACGGCAGGTACGGCCAGTGGCGAACAACGGGGTTGGACCACACCAGCGCAAAGATCGCAAAGATCCCTGCCATCGCCGCGGTCGTTACCAGCAGCCAGCGCGAGCGAATGGGGGCATGATCGATGCCGGCAGAACAGAAAATGGGCGGCACACTCTGCCCGAATCGATTCAACACCGGCAGCCAGCCGCGAATCCAGCCTGCTCCGGCGATGACATCCAAGAAGGCGGGAATGAGCACCGATTCCGTTTTGAAAATCCACGCGAGCCGCAGCAGTGCGTGAAACATGCCCAGCGCAATCAGGTTGCGTGGTTCTGCCGCCAGAATTGCAGCGGCATCCGCCTGCACGGTGGGACTCGTCGACGTGGACTCGACGTCGGCCGCCCCGCTTTCTGCAACGCGGGGCGAGGATGGCGGCCCAGCGGCACCGAGAACGTCATCTGCTGACCGCGACCGGGGGTCTCCAGAGTGCTCCATCATGTCCAGGCACGGCTTCCT
>JBGSIP010000903.1:0-6678 GCA_041742495.1 Planctomycetaceae bacterium | reverse complement strand
TGGGGTGGCTTTCAGATGCCGCAATCCGCGCGGCTCAACGTCCTGGCGTATCTGGAAGCGTCGCGCGAGCAATTCACCCGCTGGGGCCTGTATCAGCGGCTGACCGACGAGCAGGCGACGCTGGTCACGCGTCCGCAGGATTTGCTGTCCAGTCTCGCGATCCCTTCCACCGTCCCCGGCGACATGCTCCCGCGACAAACCGACGATTTGCGGCCGGGCGATCAGCGACTGCGGGCACCGCCAGGCGATCAGGGTTGGCGGACACCCGTGGTGATTCTTTGCCAGGGGTTTGCCGCCCGGGAGGGACCCTTTGCCCAGGTGCCGTTTGTGCCCGCCAAGGGGGAAATTCTGGAGATTGCGCTCCCGGGCCTGTTGGAGTCTCGCATTGTGCATCGACACGGCTGGCTCGTGGCCAACGGTGCCGATCGGTATCGGTTTGGGGCGACCTTTTCGTGGGACGACCTGACGCCGCGACCGACAGCCGCCGGGCGGCAGGAACTGCTCGATCGACTTGCCGAACTGCTGGTGCAGACGCCGGAGATCACAGGACACTTCGCCGGCATTCGTCCCACGGTGCAGGACTCGCGGCCGGTGATTGGCAGTCATCCGGAATTGCCACAACTGGCCATCTTCAATGGTCTGGGGACCAAGGGGTCTCTTTGGGGACCAGCCGTGGCGGCTGCCTTGGTGCGGTATCTGGCGGCAGGCACGCCTATCCGCGCAGATTGGTCAGTGAACAGGTTTCTTCCAGAACCTGCATCGGAGAAGGCTGGTTGAATCCCGCGAAACGAGGGAATCGCGCGGGCGGGAATTGATTCTCCCCTTCGCGAGCCCGATACTACCGACTGGCAACGTCTCGCGTTTTTCGCCCTTCTTTCAGGTTGCGGCGGGGCCGGAGGTGCGGCGAGCAGGTCCCCGCGACACGCGGTGAATCGAGGGCCCTCGGGCCGCTCAAACGGCGTTTCGCGGCGGTTGTCGCTGCAAACCTCTCGCCGTCGCGATGCCAATCAAACATGGCGGCACCGTGGCTCGTGGTCACTCTGCGCAGGCAGAGGCCGGCGAGGAACGCTGGCGGTGGCGAAACTGGCTGTCAACGAAGGCTCGGCGCATGCCCATTACTGTTGAGTGCACCTTCTGCCGAAAATCGATGCGGGTTCCCGATGCGGCCCAGGGGAAGCGCGTGAAGTGCAGCGGTTGCGGCGAGGGTGTCGCCGTTCCCAGCCAGCGCGAAAAAGTGACTGTGCCCGCGGAAGATCCCCCCTCCAGCAGCGAACTGATCGCCACGCTCGATCTGAATCGACTGGAAGACGAAGGGACACAAATCTGCCCGGCCTGCATGGCCACGATCGATGCCGAAGAGCAGTTCTGCTCGGAGTGCGGGGCCGATTTGAAGCTGTCCGCCCGCGCCACCCGCAAGGGAGAAGGGCGCGACCGTTCGCAAGCGCCGCTGTTCTTTGAAAAGGCGTTCTCCACCTCGCGGGAGTTTGCCTTCCGCCATCTGGGGCTGGCTTTCAAGACGTCGGTCGTGATCTGGCTGCCGTTGGTGCTGGCGGCATTTTGCGGGTACTGGACGGTCTATTGCGCGACGCTGCCGCCGTGGATCTTCTGGTTCACGATGACGCTGATCTACCTGTTAATCCCGCTGGGCTGGCTCTGGACGCTGCATCAGGCGGTGATGCGGTATGCCATGAAGGCCAAAAAGAAGCCCCGGATGGACAAACTGATCTTCGACTTCGCACTGGCCACCATTCAGGGGGTCACCACCGTCGTGTGGTTCCCCATTTTTGCGCTGCCGCTACTGGGAGTGTTTGGCGTCATTGGCATGGGGCTGGAGATGGCGGCGGGTGTGCCCTACGGCATTCTCGGAGGCATGGGACTGGCCAGTCTCCTGGTCTTCTGCATGCTGCCTGTGGTCATGTCGCACATGGTGATGCCAGTCTCACACAAAGCCTGGCTGCTGCACCTGTGTCTGCAGGACGTCGTCAAGACCGGCAAGGCAGGGATGTACTGGGTGCTGCTGGTGAGCCTCTTTGCGCTGCCGACGCTGGTGGTGGGGGGGACGTTTGCGTTCTTCTCCGCCCCGCAGATTCAAACGCTGGTGAACGTCACGATTCACAACGGCAAACACCGCGAACGGGTCGTCATCGAAACGGCCGCCGAAAAAGCGAACCAGGCCGGGGCTGTCGCCGATCCCAAACTCGAAAGCCTGCCCGAGGAGGCACTCCCCATCGAATGGATGGGCCTGATTCTGCCCGCGGTGGGGTTGGTTGTGACCAGTCTGGGCATCGGTGTGACCAGCCTGTTTGCCGCTCACGCCAACGGCGTGTTTACCCGCTACCTCAAGCGGGACATGGACCTGATCACGTCCACGCCCGAATTCGTCTACGTCCGCAAGGAGACCGGCAAGGAAGAGGATCTCTCCAAGTTCAGCATGAAGCGCTCGTCGCCGGGCCCCATTGCGGATCGATTCACGGCCAACGTGATCGATGGCATGATCGCCACACTGGTTGACGTGCTGCTGCTGGCCATTGCCGTCATGCTGGTGATGGCAGGGTTGCCGGAGTCGGCGGCCAATATTGGCTTCCGGGTGCTGGCCGGCCTGATCTTCTTTGCCATCTTTGTCGGTCCGCTGACTGGTCCCGAACGGGCCACGCCGGGCAAGAAAATGATGGGCCTGTTTGTCGCGCAGCTCGACGGTTCGCCGATTACCGTCTTTCAGGCCTGGTTGCGCGGCTTTGTGCTGGCATTCTCCCCCCTGCTGCTGTTCACGCCTCACATCGTCGCGATGTTCCGCGAGGATCGACGCGGCCTGCATGACCTGGCGGCGGGCACCATGGTCCGCAAGATGCGGGCGCAGAAAGCGAAGAAGTCCAAGGCCAAAGCCAAGGGGGACGACAAGAAGTAGCGACAGGCTGCTGCGGCGTGCCGCGGCTCACACCCCACGTACCCTGCAGAGCCTGTCACGGGGGCATCTGCTGCGGTTGCAGGCCGAGAGCCGTGGGAGTCGTTGTCTGGACGACGAAGGGAGTTCTCAGAGGCCCACGCGGCCGTGGAACTTCACACCAAAGTCCCAGAAGCCCTCTTCGTTCATCGGGCGGCGACGCACGATCGAACCCTTGAACCAGATCGCGGGCTGTCCATCGGCACCGGGCAGGCCCACAAACAATTCGCCCGCCGGCAACTCCTCAGGATACACAAAACCCACCCCGCCACTGCTGATGTCCCGGGCCATCACTCGCGTTTCGTACTGCGAGACTTGACCCGCACCGTCCCGTTCAACAAACCGGATGGTGACTTCCCGGCGAAATTCCTTGCGGCCGTGGGCGCGCTGACCGCCGTAGACCGTCTTCACGCGCGTCTCTTCCCGGTCGAGCGAATCCATGAGTCGCTCGGCCGATTTGCGCTGACGCGGCGTGTAGTGTTCTGGTGCCAGAAGTCGCATGACCATCAGCCTTTTCGAAGCGGCAGGCCTCACACAACTCAGCGTGCCACTGACGTGTCGGCTACGGTGGCGCACCAAGCCCCAAGGCACACACAAAACTTAGGCTCAATTGTCGCATCGGGAGGCGTCCGCCCCATCAATCGACGGCGTCTCGCAGTCACGCCAGACAACCTGTACCGATTGTGTCGATCGTTCGTCGGTAAGATCACCGTGTTGTGAGGAGCACCCGCCGCGAGTCAAACACTGCTTTCGTGTTCAACTCGAGCCAGCCAGCGCGCTGCGCCACCGCATTCGAGCCGACATCCGGATTGCCCGACAGCCGCGGATCCGGACCTCCTGGAATGGCCACAGACACGAACAAGCCTTCGCAGGAACGAGGCCCGCGAAGGCTTGTTGTTGACAGCAGTTGCCTTGCAGCCGCAGATCAATCGCCACGCAAACGCATGTCGCGCTCACGCAATTTCTCGCGAATTTCGTTCAGCGAAGTCACCCCAAAGTTGCGCACCGACAGCAGTTCGTCGGCCGAGCGGGAGATCAACTCGCCCACCGTGGTGATGCCCAGTCGCGACAGACACTTGCGGGCCCGAACCGAGAGTTCGAGGTCGCTGACCATCATCTCGTGCACAGCCCGCTCTTCGGGAGAAAGCTCCTCTGGCCGGTAAATGGGGGCCTGCTTCTGGGTGCGCAGATTCTGGCCCAGCGTCAGCCCGTGCATTTCGAGAATCTGGCGGATTTCCTTCAGCGACGTTTCGCCAAAGTTCTTGCCGGCCAGCAGTTGTTCTTCGGAAACTTCGGTGAGATCGCCCAGCGAGTGAATCCCGGCCCGTTCCAGACAGTTGCGGCTGCGGGCCGACAGTTCGAAATCCGAAATCGGAATCCCCAGACGCTGTTCGAGTTCCTTGCTGCGACGGGCTTCGTCTTCGTCGAAGTACATGTCGCTGGCGGACTCGATGTCCTTCAGATACAGGCGTGCCCGCTCGTTGGTGGGGTCGGCGTCGAGGGCCCGGCGGAAGCAGAAGGCCGCGGGGCTGTATTGCTCGCGATCTTCGTACAGCAGACCCAGGTTGATCATCGCCCCCAGATAAAACGGAGGCTTGGAGAGCATTTGCTCGTACAGGCGAATGGCTTCGTTGTCGTTGCCCAACTGGTTGTTGAGTTGCGCCAGACTGAACAGGGCCCGGGCATGCTCGGCATCCATGTCGACCGCACGTTCGAAGTATTCGAGCGCGCCCAGGGTGTCCCCCTTGTCGGCCAGAATGCACCCCATCTGATAGGAATATTCGGAGCGGGTGGCCCCTTCGCGAGCGAGACTGCGCAGCATGGCTTCGGCTTCGGCGAGGTGACCCGCCATCCGCACACAGCCAGCCTGCATCAGCTTGCAGACGGTCGGTTCATAGCCTGCCCGTTCGGCTTCGCCCAGCGCGTCCTTGGCTTCGTCGAAACGCTGCGAGGACTGCAGGGACAAGGCGAGGTAGTAGCTCGCCATGCCGGACCGCTTCTTGATGGCGGACAGCAGGTCAATCGCCTCGGGATGCCGCGCCAGCAAATACGCGGCGATACCCGCCACGGTGAGATCGCGATCATCGCGCGAGCCCAGCGCCCGCTCCTTGAGTTCCTGATAGTTCTGACGCACGTCGCCCGTTTGGCCGTGCTTGAACGCGGCCAGCAGCTTGTTGACATGGTCACCGGTGAAGTTCGGCGAATCCAGCAGGATCTCGCGGACATTCACGCGTTCGGGTGCAATCACTTTGAACTCCGTCCGTTTGGTCATAACGGCAGCCCTGAAAAACTCGGCGTGAACCAAATTGCAACTGGGCAACAGTCTTCGAACTAAGGCCACAAAATCAGAACCACGCAACAGTCGCAGGACTTGGCCGCTGAGGGGCTGGCCCTGTCACTGGTCCAGTCAACTCACTGGTCCAGTCACCACCCAACAGCGATGTCATGGCAAACCGGAATCCACTGCGGCCGCTGCTGACCCCCCGGAGCATGGACACGGTGGCGGGTGGACAACCGCCATCGCATCGACTGCGAGGGTCAACGGGTTGCCGCCGCTGCCGACTCCAGCCTCGTTCCGCCGACGGGGCGGAAGTTGCTTCGCGGGACACGCTGACGGACCATACCCGTTGGCGCACTCCCCGCGTGAGTGTGGCAGTCACAGCACCGTCAGCGGAGGCAGGAGTCTTCAGTGCGGCGTTCCAGCAGGGGAGCCGCCAGTGACACGGGCCACTCCAGAACCTCGAAAACGGGAGACTTGAAACCGGAGACAGCCGCCTATTCGTCAGACACGTACGGCAGCAAAGCCATGAAGCGTGCGCGCAGCACAGCTTGACGCACTGCCCGCTGATACAGGGCACAGGTGCCAGAGCGGCGGCGGGCGACGATTTTGGCTTCCCGGTCGATCAGCGTCCGCAGCGTCTTGATATCCTTGTAGTCGACATACACGGGGCGCGGAACCTGCCCACCTTCGGTGAAACGGCACTTCAACTTCTTGCGAAGGCGTGCCTTCTTCTTCCGCATCTTCCGGATATCAGACTTTGAAAACGTCGCCATGTTGCTGCATCACCCTTGTCAAAAAACTGGTTGAGCCGTGGATCGGGAACGTCCCCGTGGACGCACCGCTATGCGCGGAGCGCGGCTCAAGCTCGGTCAATTTCAAGCCATGAGTATGGCGAGTTTTTGAGATTCTGGCAACGCAGGCGAAAAATGGCATTGATTTTCTTCCTGACACGAAGTGGACTTATGCACCGTGGTGGCCCGCCCGCGGGCTCGCAACAGGTCCTGGCTGACTGGCCCGCCCATGCCCGATTTGTCCCCGCAGCTAAGCCGTTCCGCCGTCGATTCCGGTGCCAGCGCCGGTGCCAGAGTGAATGTCCGCCACACTTTCGGCCGCCAGAGCCGGTCTCCGTGGGGACTGTGGTTGTTGATCACCGTGCTCGCTGTTCCGCTCGCCAACTGGGCGCAGGAAGGTCCCCCTGCCACACCACGACTCCCCAATCACTGGGGGAAAATTGGGCTCACCCAAGCCCAGAAACAACGCATCTACGGCTTGCTGGCAGACTTCAATGGTCGGATTGAGCAACTGGAGGCCGAAATCGTCAAGCTGAAAGCCGATCGCGAAGTGGCGACTCGCCGCGTGCTGACCGTGGCCCAGCGGCGCATGCTGGAGCAATTGGAACGGGAGGCGAACAACCCCTCCGCACCCGTGGCTCCTCCCGCTGCGTCGACGATCGGCA
>JBGSIP010000902.1:0-11195 GCA_041742495.1 Planctomycetaceae bacterium | reverse complement strand
CGGTGTGTCCCGGCGAGTTGATGCCTGCTGCCTGGAGTGATTCTTTGCAGAGGGGCGCAGTGACGATGCCATCCACGATGCCACGTTGCGCGAGGTCGATGGCGGCGAGCAGGTATTCGTATG
Source organism: Planctomycetaceae bacterium (assembly GCA_041742495.1). Taxonomy (GTDB): domain Bacteria; phylum Planctomycetota; class Planctomycetia; order Planctomycetales; family Planctomycetaceae; genus JBGSIP01. The sequence goes on along the minus strand of JBGSIP010000902.1, from coordinate 11,072 downwards.
CAGCACGCCCGGCGATGGCGTGCACGCCGGGTGACAACTGGTCGACCGCAAGTTCGGGAGTCGGATTCCAACAGTGCCACGCCTGTGCGGGGGACGCCGGTTGTCCGTCGTGGACCTGGCAAAGAGCGGGATGCGCGTGCGGTGACAGGTCCGCAGAGTTGGCGAGGTCGCTGTTTGCGGAGCGGTCGTCGGATTGGTGAATCGCGCGCTGCAGCGCGGCAGGGTCGCCGATCACAACGACTTCGCAGTCGGGCTGCTGATGGCGCATGGCCTGCCAGGACTTGGCGAGGATTTCCGGACCAATACCGGCAGGATCGCCCATCGTCCAGGCGAGTCGAATGGTCATGACAAAAAGTCCCTCGCGGGGGGCTCGTCGGCTTGTTCGATGGTCTCTGGAACCATGGATCGGATCGCATTGGCCAGACAGACCAGCACGGCGGGGGGGAGTTCTTCCGCGCGGGCAGAGACGTTCAAGCCCAGGTTGGTCAGCAGGCTCTCTGCTGCTTCGCGCGACACATGCGGTTCGAACGCGTGCGCGAGGACGGAGCGCAGAACTTTGCGACGCTGTTGAAAGACCTGTCGAAGAAAGAGCTGGAAAAAACTGCGATCGGTGATCAGAGCGGCGCGCTCCGGGGCGGGAAGAATCTGGACGATGGCCGAGTTCACTTGCGGCCGCGGCCAGAACATCTGGGGGCTGACGGTCTTCAGGATCGAGACGTCCGACTGCGACTGCAGCCACGCGGACAATGCGCCATAGGTGCCAGTGCCAGGTCCTGCCTGCATACGGGCGGCCAGTTCATATTGAATGGTCACCACCATGCGCGACCACGGCAGTGGACTGGCGATGAGATTGGACATGACCGGTGTCGCGATGCTGTAGGGCAAATTGGCGACCAGCTTGAGCGATGAGATTCCGGGCTGGGCCAGTTGTGTTTCGATGGCCGAGAGCAGTTCCGGAGCGAACCGGTGCTTGCTCTTCAGGGCATCGACGCGCAATAGCGTGACGTTGGGATATTCGGCCGTGGCAGCGGCGGCCAGTCGCGACATCTGAGGATCGACATCGACAGAGATGACGTGGCCGCTGCGCGCTGCCAGGAATGTCGTCATGCCGCCGGTGCCCGTACCGACTTCCAGCGCGAGGTCGGCCGGGGAAAGCTGGGCCTGATCGACGATGTAGTCGATCAGATTCACATCAATGAGAAAGTTCTGCCCGAGATCGCCGCGGGGGTGCAGTTGTTCGGTCGCGAACAACTGCATGAGGTAGCTGCGCGTCTGGCGAAGAGGGGTGGGCATGCGAGGTCAACACACGAAACAAAGGAATCGGAGAACTAAAGAGGCCACACGGGACTAGATGGCACTGGCATCACACGAAATGACCGACGTGCATTGGTGGCGGTGAATCACACCGGCGGAGCGGTCGGGTCGATCTGGCCGGCCGAGTCGGTGTGTCCAGACGGAAACTGCGTCATGAGGCGTGATTCCAGCAACCGGGACACGTATTTGCCCAAGATATCAAATTCGAGGTTCACAGGGTCGCCGACCTGTCGGGTGCCCAGAGTGGTTTCGGCCAGCGTGTGCGGAATCAGAGCGACGCTGAAGCGGGTGCGTTCCACGGCAACGGCGGTCAGCGACACGCCATCAATGGCGACGGAGCCCTTGGGGACAATCAGCCCGGCCCATTCCGCGGGGAACTCAAACCACATGTGAATCCAGTCCCCCTCCGGCAGGATCGCGTGGACTCGGCCGACGGCGTCGACATGCCCTTGCACGATGTGGCCCCCCAGCCGATCGCCCAAGGCCAGGCTCCGTTCGAGGTTCGCCCGCTGGCCGATTGTCAGCCCGTGCAGGTTGGTGCGGGAGAGCGTTTCAGAACCGGCCTGAAAATCGGCCCAGTCCTCTCCCATCGCCACCACGGTGAGGCAACAGCCGTTGATGGCAATGCTTTCTCCCATCACCAACGGCTGGGGAGCGTCTGCGACGGCAGTGGACGCCCCGAGCATCGTTGGCGGGAACTGGATGCGAAACCGCCGGCCAGGACCTTCGGGTGTCACAGCGAGTACGAGGCCTTGGCCGGCCACAAGTCCAGTAAACATAGGTCGTTGTGAGGTCAGAGAAGCGAATCGATGGTGTGCGATGATGATGCCGGGGGCAACGTTCTCCCCCCGGAGATCATAGGGGGAACGACCCGGCAAGGCACGGCCCCCCCGGGAGGGCGTTTGTGCCTGCGGCAGCAGGGATGGGGAGCGGAATGGAGAATTCGGTTGCGCCAGAGAGGGGTGATTGTTTGGGTGTGGCCGGGCCTGCCGGGTGACGGGAATCTCGATTGAGTGTGTCGCGATGGGCTCGGCAGACTTGGGGGGGGCAGGATCAGCCGGTAGGATCATCTGTGCATTGCTTTTGCGTCGGGCTCGTACGTCCAGTTGAGTTCCGGCAGGCGAGGTCGTCAGGTAGACCGCGGTCGGTGTGTTGGCGTACCCGCGGAGGCGGTGCTGTGGTTCGGGTGACTTTCGTATTCCGGCTGTCGCGCAACTTGGTGGAGCATTTGGCGAAACTATGGCTGGAATCGAAAGTAAGGTGCTCTTCGCGGTGTTAACGGACACCGGTTGCCAGCGGGCCAACAACGAAGATGTCGGAATGGCGATGGTGGCCTCTTCGGCCAGCCAGTGGCGCAGTCGCGGGCATTTGTTCGTCGTGGCGGACGGCATGGGCGGTCATGCGGTGGGGGAACTGGCAAGCCGCTCGGCGGTGGACACGCTGACCCACGATTTCTTCAAAAACAAGTCCGCGACACCCGGAGAAGCTCTGCATCAGGCGATGCTGGCGGCCAATGGAGCCGTCAATCGCCGGGCGGCCCAGAACCGCGATTTCATGCGGATGGGGACAACCTGCACGGCGCTGGCCATTTCGGCCCGGGGGGCCTATTTGGCCCACGTGGGGGACAGTCGCTGTTATCGCATCCGTGGCGATCGAATCGACCAGTTGACGTTCGATCATTCGCTGCAATGGGAGCTGATGCGCCGCACCGGGGAAGCGCTCGATTCCATCATGAAGCGCGAGCCCAAGAACGTCATAACACGCTCTATCGGGCCGGAGCCTGTTGTGCAGGTCGACCTGGAAGGCCCGCATCCTGTGCAGGATGGGGATGTGTTTGTGCTGATGACGGACGGCATCTGCAACTATGTCACGGATGCCGAAATTGGGCAGATTGCCTGCAGTGTGGAACCAGCCGACGCCTGCCGACTGCTGATTGATCTGGCGAGCGTGCGGGGTGGTGCCGACAACATGACGGCGGTCATTGTGCGCGCCATGGGCGGGACGCTGGAAGACTCGACAGAGTCCGTCCCGGAAATTGAGCCGCTGTCTCTCAATTCCACGGCGCTCGTCGCGGGGTCGGTCCTGGCGAGCCTGTTTGTGCTGGGGGGGCTGGTGCTGGCGGCATTTCAGCATGAACTGCTGGGGGTCATTGTCGGATTGCCCGGGTTGGCGATCGCGGCGCTGATCAGCGTGCTGCGTCGACACGACCGGCAGCACCAACAGCGAAGAGTCAGCCGGGATGGAGAGACGGTGTATGTGCGACCTTATCGCTCCGCACTTGCGAAACCGACGTTAGCGCTCGCGGAGGACCTGGCCCGGCGAACCCAGCAACTGCGATCGCGATGTCAGGCAGACAAGTGGCCCATCAGCCTCGAAACGATTGACGGTGCCGTCGTGCCGGCGGAAGCCGCGTTGGAACAGCAGCGGGTGAAAGATGCGATCTGCCTGTTTGGCAAGGCCATGCACCTGATTCTAGGGCATCGGCCGTATCAGGATGTATCGCTGGAAGAAGAGCGTCGTTCGAAGGCTCAATAGCAGGCGGCTGGGGTTCGCCGGAGAGAATTTGGAAATCTCTTGTCCGGCCGGTGAGGTTTGTCTCGCTTCTGGAGTTTGCGGACCGTGAGGATTGCGCCGCGCGGCCCGTGGAGAGCAGCGCCCGGCGAAACACTTGCGGGTCCGCCAACGGGCTGCCTGGCCTGTCTCGCAATTTTCAATGAATCGTGAATCCTGACAGCGGCGAGGTGAAAACCTTCCGTGGGTTCGGCATACTGGAGTTCGCCCGCTGCACGCCCGGGAGACACTGCCGGACTGCCTGAGCCTGGATCAACCTTGAGAAAGACTCTCTGTATGCCTCCCACGTTCCTCGGTCGGCTTGTTCGACATTCCATGGTGGCCAGCGCATTGTGGCTGGCCGGAGGCGTGCTGCCGGTCAGCGCGCAGGAGACCGTCGGGGTCGACCTGACGGTGGCCGTGCATGACATCCTGACGAAGCATTGTGGGGACTGTCACAGCCCCGGCAACACGAATCCGTTTGACTTTGCAGGCGATCTGTCCAAGCTCGCGGCGTCGAAACTGGTCAATCACGGCAGCCTGCCGCAATCGAGTCTGTATATCCGGATGGCCTCGGGAGAGATGCCCCCGCCAGGCGAAGAGGTCTACGAGCGCCGGCCAACGGATGAAGAAATCGCGACGGTGGGGCGATGGATTACTGAGAACTGCCCGACCACGCCGGGGACAAAAGGCGTACCTCCCAAAGAGGAGACTGCCGACAAGACCCGGCCACAGCCTTTGGGAGCGCAGCCGACTCCCAACGTGCCGAACACTCCCGCCGTGCCGAACACTCCCACCGTGGTTCCTGCGCGTCCCTTCATCACGCTGCACGATGAAATGTTTGCCGTGCATGGTTACTTGCGTGGGCTGGACGTGTCGATCCGTCCGTTCCAGCGATTCATTTCACTGCGGACGTGGGCCAACAATTCGAGCCGCACGCCGCGGGAACTCGATTTGGCGCGGGCGGCCGTGGGCAAGACGCTGAACAGTCTGTCGTGGCGTCAGAAAATGCTGACGCCGATTGCCCTCGATGCGCAGGCAGTGGTGTTTGCGTATGACATGCGCGATCTGGCGTGGACGGAAGACACCTGGAACTTGCTGGTGTCGCGCTATCCGTATGGTTTGCGTCACGACCTGCTGCCAGACGACCGGGCACTCAACGAAGCTTCGCTGGAAATCTATGCGATGACGGGCACGGACATCCCGATCATTCGCGCGGACTGGTTTGTGGCGCGCGCCACACGGCCGCCGCTGTATCACGATCTCTTGGGAATTCCCAAGCATGAAACCGAGCTCGAAACGCGGTTGGGCGTCAATGCTCACGCCGAGATTGCCCGCGGCAACACCAAGCGGGCAGGGATGATCAAGAGCGGCATTTCGCAGCAGCACCGCATTGTCGAGCGGTTTGACAGCACATTCGGGTATTACTGGAAGAGCTACGACTTCCGTCCGGAAGCGGAACGGGGTGACATCACGCGGTTCCCGCTCGGGCCGGTGTTCCGGCAGAATCCGGCACCTGAGTTTGCTTTTACGCATGACGGCGGGGAGTTTATTTTCCGGCTGCCCAACGGCCTGCAGGGTTACATGCTGGTGAATGGCACGGGGGACCGGATCGATGAAGGTCCGGCAGACGTGGTGGCGGATGCCAAGCGAGTGTCGGGCGATTATCGCATCATCAATGGCGTCTCGTGCATGGCTTGCCATTCGCAAGGGACGATTCAACTGTCGGACGCTGTCCGCGACAGCACGGCCCTGCAAGGGGAATCGCTGCGACTGGTGCGCCAGATGTACCTGCCGCGGGACGAAATGGCTCGCTGGGTGAAGTCTGACGGCGATGAATTCCGCGTGGCGTGTGTGAAGGCGATGGGGAGCGTGATGCTGGACCCGTCGCTGTGCGTGCAGTCGGACGGCCAGATCATTGAGCCGATCACGGACCTCGCCAAGTTTTATGCTGTTGATCCGCTGGATGTGCAGGATCTCGCGGCGGAACTGGGGCTGCAGGATCCGTCGCTGTTGCAGGCGGCCGTGCAACTGGACGACCGGTTCCGCGACATTGGTCTGGGGGTGCTCGCCACCGATCAAGGGTGCGTGAAGCGGCACTTGTGGGAGAATGCCGAAGCGTTTGTCTCTCCTTTCCAGCGGGCCGCGAATCTGCTGAAGCTGGGGACGCCCAAAGCCGTGATGACGAGCTTTGAATAGCGATCTGATCACGGCTGCAGACGGATCACGGCTGCTGACTGGCCATGGGGATGTGCGGCGCTGCGGGGACGGAAGGTGGGGCCAGACTTGTCAGATCGGGGCGAGCAATGATGATACAAGAATCTGACACGGCGAATGAGCTGGCCAGCAGTGGTGCCATCCGGCGCGAGGCCTGTCAGCTGGGCGCTGGTCTGCAGAGGCTCGTGGCCAGTTTGCTGCTGGTCTTGAGCCTGGTCGCTGGCACGGCGGAGGCAGATCGCAAGCTGCATGTGATTGTGGCCGCGGATACCGACGATCCTTCGATTGGCAAATACTGCCAGACGGACATGGAGATTTTCCAGGGTCTGTTTCACCTGCATGTGGTCCCCCGCGATTTGTCGATGGTGACCATTCCGGCGCGCAACATCACCCGGGAAGGTGTGCAGAGAGCCATTGAGCGGCAGTCGATCAAACCCGATGATGCGGTGTGCTTTTATTATTCTGGGCACGGTGCCTACACGAACAATGGGCAGCACTACATCGCCACGAAGGCGGCGGGAGAGCGCTGGATTTCCCGCGAGTCGATTCTGGCCGCGCTGGGGAACAATGAACCGGGACTGGTCGTGCTGCTGACCGACTCCTGCGCGAACTTTGTCGACGTGACGGTGGGTGAAGAGGTTGGCGGGGCCGACAACGAAGAAACGTCGCCGCTGTTTCGTCGCTTGTTTTTCGAAACCAACGGGCTGGTGGATGTCAACTCGTGCGAGCGTGGTCAACAGGCGGGGACACGACTGGCGTTTCAGGAAGGGTCGATCTTCACCAAATGCGTCTGCGAGGTGATGGACCAGTATTCCGGGGTCTCCGCCCGGGACTGGAACTGGATTCTCGATCGCATTGCGACCCAGACCGCGGCGGACTTCAAAGTGATGTACCCCGATGGAGTGTCAGTGCAGGCTGAATCGGGTGACTATGTCACGCAGCGAACCCAGACCGTGGCCCGCAATACCGTACAGATTGTTGATTTGCGGCCGGGACGTTCGACGCAGCCCGAATTGGTGCATGCGTGGACGGTGACGATCAATCCGAAGAACGGGGTCGCGCTGCTGGAAGACCGCGTGCGGTGGGAGCCGCCATCCAATCGAGCCATCCCGCCCGACCATCAATTTCCGCCGCAGCAGGACCAGGCGCAATTGGTGACGGCCAGTGATGGCACGCGCTATTGGACTTATCAGCGACATTGGGCTCCGGCGGCACCGGGCGCGGCTCCTCCCCCGGCTGGCGGTAACACAGCCGCCGGCAACAGTGGTGGTGGCAATGCCGGCGGCGACAAGCCGAGGTTGCTCAAAGGGAGTGAAGTCCCCGCGAATCGCGTGCGATTTGGCGTGGGCGTGGAAACGGACAGCCGCCCGGGTGTGGTGGTTAATACGGTGGTCCCCGACAGCCCCGCGACGAAGTTGCACGACGCAAATGGGAACATCTGGAAGATCGAAGAGGGGGACCGCATTCTGCAGATCAACGGCCGCAACATCAACACGCGGAACGACTTTCTGGACGCCGTTTCGGGGAGTGGTCAGATCATGCTGCTGACGATCCAAAGCGCCGATGGAACGATGTTTCAGGTGGGAACGATTTTGAACAATTGACGTGCTGGGCACGTCCGGCGGGTGAGAGGATCTCCGCTGAGTGTATCGACAGACGCACGCCGCACTGATGCGGCCGGCGATTCCGACCGACTTCGCCGGAATCGCCAACGTCTCGCCAAACAGGGTCTGACTGACTCAGGGAGATGGGTGTGACGCGAATTCAACGAATGTGTCTGGCGGGTCTCGCTGCGTGGTGTGGCCTGTTCTGGGTGGGAACGCCATCCGTGGAAGCTGGTCGGCGGCTGCATGTCATCATCGCCGTCGATGGGCTGGATAGAACTATTGGTGAGGCGTGCGCGGCAGATGCCGACATCCTGTCACTGGCCATGTTTCTAAATGTGCGCACAGGCGATCTGGAGATCACGACAGTCGACGCCGAGCGACTGACGATGAATGGCATTTCCAGCGCCATCCAGCGATCGGGGTACGACTCTGACGATGCCGTGTTCTTCTATTATTCGGGACACGGGGCCTACTCCAACGACGGCGATCATCGCTGGGTGACCAAGGCCGCCGGGAATAACTGGATCAGCCGCAGCCAGGTCATCCAGCAGTTGCGCAGTCGCAACCCGGGCCTGCTAGTGGTGTGCAGTGATGCGTGCTTCAACTTTGCGCGGCAGCCCCCGACGATGGGAAAAATGGCTCCGGGGATGGCCGAAACGCTGAATACGTCTCCGCTGTTCACGTCGCTGTTCTTTCAGACTCAGGGCTTTGTGGACGTCAACTCGTGCATTCAGGATCAGGTCGCCGGCACCAATCCCAATCAATCCGATGGTTCCATTTTCACGAAGGTCCTGTGTGACGTGTTGAAGGACAACAGCCAGCAGCGCTGGTCGTGGGACCAGTTGCTGGCGCAAGTCGATGCCGAGGCAAGCCAGCGCTATCGGTCGCTGTATCCGGATGGCAATTCGGTGCAGAAATCGACGGGCGATTATTACACCCAGCGGACGCAGACGGTGGCGAAGCTGGCAGTGAACGTGAACCCGTGGAATGGCCAGATTGGTGGCGGTGGCGGCGGTGGGGGAGGAGGAGGCGGTGGTGGAGGTGGCCAGAACTGGCAGCTCGCCAGTGCGATGCAGCGGATGGGCCTGAGCGTGGTGGATACCGGAGGCTGGGGCGTCCAGATCACGCAAGTTGTGGCGGGTGGTCCGGCAACGCAGATGAAGGACAACAATGGGACCAACTGGTTTCTGGAACCGGGAGACAAGATCGTCAGCGTAAACGGTCGCCAGGTGGGCACAACCGAAGATTTCGCGATCGCCGTCAGCAATGCGGCGGGTCGCGTGCCGGTCACAGTGGTCGGTCAACAGGATGGCCAGAATTACTACTTCACTGTCACGCTGGGCGCTGGTGGAGGAGGCGGGGGTGGCGGCGGCGGAATGCCCCCACCGGTCAACAACGGAGTGCGGTTTGGGGCCGCCGTGCGGGCGATGGGAGGCGATGGCCTGATGGTCAGCCAAGTCGTTCCCAATACGCCGGCGACCCGGTGCATGGATGCCAGTGGCAAGCAGTGGTACCTGGAACTCGGGGATCGCATCATCAGCATCAATGGTCAGTACATGGACAGTTATCAGACGTATTCTGACGCGATCGATAACAGTCCTCAGCAGATGTCACTGGTGGTGCAGGATGCCAAAGGGAATACCTATTACTTTACGACGCAATTGAACTACTGACCCCGCGCGTTTCGCTGAGTGGGTACTACCGATTGACACAACCGAAACTCTCTGCATTCCGCCCGGCGGCCAAAGGTGGCTGACGGGGCGCGAACTGGAACCACATCGAGGAATTTCCCCATGACTTCGTTTCGCCGCCGCTGGATGTCAACCTTGTTCGCACTGGTGCTGTGCACCATGGCGTCGTGGGCGCAAGCCGCCACGTTGCAGGAACAGCTCAATGGCATCTCCGCCAATATTGCCAAGGCGATCAAGGGCCAGGGATTTGGCAGCGTGACCGTGCAAGTGGTCGGACCGGCCACGTTTCCCAGCAGCGGCCCAGCCATGTGCAAGGAAGTGCTGTGTACGGCGCTGCAGGGGCATGGCGTGGAGATCGCCAAGCTGCGGGCGGACGTCGGTTTGTCGTGCGAATTGCGGGTAGAAGAGGTGAAAGAAGGGCCGGACGTCGTGGCCCTGACGTTGCACTTCACCATCAACTTTGTCGATCGCAACTCCAAGCCTGTGCTGTCGCTGACGGCTCCCAAGGTGGAGATTGCCCAGCGTGAAGAAGTCTGTCAGGTCCTGGGAATTCCCTTCGATGGCAGCGGCCACAAGCCAGACGGGGGTAAGCCGAACATTGTCGATTCCTATCTGCAGCCGAAGCCCGAGATTCAGCAGGGGACCGTAATTCGCGGTGCCGCCGGGGGTGAGTTCGGCATCGAAATTCTCGTGGGTGGCCGCGGCAAGCCAGTGACGAATGTGGAAGGTCTTGCTTTTGTGGACCTCAAGGAACACGAAGAATGCGAAGTCCGCCTGATCAACGACTCCAGCTTTGAAGTCGGAGTGGATCTGACGCTGGATGGCTTGAGCTGCTTTTGGTTCCATCCCAGCCGCGGCGGTCTGTGGATCATCGGTCCCCACCAGACACTGGTGGTCAAGGGCTGGCAGTTGGATGCAAAGGTCGCGCGGACGTTCCGGATTGTGCCGTTCGAAAAGTCGGTCGCTGCCTCCGCGGGAGCAACCGGCAATGTGGGGGTGATTGCCGCGAGCTTCTTCCGCAGCTATCAGCCACACGAGGCCATTCCCAACGAAGACATTGCTCCGCCTCGCAAGTCGCTGGGTATTGGGGCCGGGGATATCGTGGGCAATCCGGTCCAGACGGTGGAGCGCAAGTTCGGCAAGCTGCGGGCCACCGTGCCGGTGCGGTACGAAAAACCGGGCGGCTATTGATTTCGCATGCAGACCGACGCACGGTATCCCTTGCCGATTGCGGCAGCGCGTGATGTCGCTGGGCCTGTGGCGGAGAGTGCGCGAAGACTCCTCTGCCGCGTGGTCTGTGCGGCGGATGCTGACCGCGCAGCTGCGCTTTGCGGTGAATCTGGTCCTTCGAGGTTCACTTGCCCGCAGGCCTGACTTTGCCGCTGGTCTATCTGCGCGTCGGCCTGATGTTCTCGTTAGCGTCAATTTGCTCTTTGGGGACTTGTCATGTGCTACAGGACGTTGACGCAGCGCGTGTGGAATGCCGCGTTCAAAGTGGCTCGGGGTGCGAGGGGCTCTGCGAGTGCGGGGCTGGCTGTGGGTGTCGCCGCCGGTTTCCTGATGTGTCCGGTGCCAGCTCGCGCGCAACCGCCAGTGGCTGTGTCGCCTGAGATGGGGCTGGCGGCTGCCATCGCGGAAGCGGAACGGACGTTTGCCCGGGGGACGTGGAGCGGACAATTGTCGCAGGTGCCCG
>JBGSIP010000901.1:0-3391 GCA_041742495.1 Planctomycetaceae bacterium | reverse complement strand
AGCCCTTCGAGCAGGATGGGCGAGGCCGATTTCTTGCCGACGTAACCGATGATGCCGCACATGCCGCACGCTGTGTAGCGGGTCGCGCGCCGGGATGCACTCGCAAAGAGCGCCGCGCGGCGGAGTGTTTTGCAATGGCGCGTGCCGGACTGCACGAAACTCGTTCACCGTCTTCCCAACTGTCCAACGTCGCGCAAAATGGGCGTGCCCGATCGTGTCCAGAAATGGGCGGACACTGTCCGGGATTGAAGCAGTGGAGACCATCGGACGCGGAGGCTTGCACCGGGTGCTTCTCACAGTTGCGACGAGGTTTTCGCGTTGTTGAGCCGGGGCAGCTTGACACCGCCCCCGGAGCGCCGGTTTCCGACCCGGCAGATGTTGAACGCCGCGAGGAAACGCGCCGGATCTGAGACCGGCGCTCCGCAATGCCGGAGCGCCGCGACTCTGCGGATGACAGCCGGGCGTTCGCCGGGCGTTTCCGCAAGTTTGACAATCGCGCCCGGTGACGCGGGGATCATCCCCCCGTTGGCCGCTTGCGGGTCATTGGCAAGCCAATTGCAAAGAAGTTCCCGGACCTATGGAGTTACCGTCTCGAACGACACGACAGCCGCGGCATCGCGACGGGTTCACGATGATCGAGGTGCTGGTGACGACCGCCGTGATGATGATCATCATTGCCGGGGCGTTTGTCGCGCTCGCCACCTTCAACCGCAACGTGGAGCGGATGACGGACCAGACCGCCGCCATCATCGCCCTTGAAGGGGAGCTGGAGCGCGTGCGAACCCTCCAGTACCTGCCGCCGGTCAGTCCCTTTTCCTCCACCAACGTTACCTGGGTGTCGAACGTCACGCTCTCGCTGGACTACAACGGCAGCACCTTCAGGCAGATCGCGACCATGAGGACCACCGTGCAGCCTGCGGCGCACGGTCATCTGGTCACCGTGGCCCTCACGTATAGCAACGCCTTTCGACCCACCAACCTGTGGATGCAAACCGTCGTCAACAAGTTCTCCGCGGGACAGCCATGAGCCTTTCGATCCTCACAACATCGGTGCGCACGCGCGGACGCGTCCGGCGGGCGGCCTTCACGCTCGTCGAGTTGATGGTGGCCATGGGCGTTGCCGCCATTGTGCTGGGTTCCGTCGCCGCGTTTTCCATCACGGGTATGCGCACCGTCGAGCACATCGCGACCCAGGCCACGATCACCCAGAACATCGGCGAGACCCACGGACTCCTTTCGGAGAACATCCGCTCCGCCGTCGGCATGGCCGTCGCCGACAGTGGAAACCAGCTCAACCTCGCATTCGATGACAATCCGGCGGCGGACTCGAATGGCGACGGGATTCCGTACAACGACACCAACCGCACGGCCCGCTTCAACTTCCTCAATGGGGACGGGAACGATTCCACCACCACGAACAACAGCTTCGTGTTCATCCGCGACACCTCCCTCATCAACCAGGTGAAGGTGCTCCTGCCCGACGGCGTGCGAAAGCTCCCCGGACTGCCCGTGTTCGCCACGGTCGGCACCAACGGCATGCTCCGGATCAACCTCGGGGTCCTGGACAACGCGGGTGGAAAACAGACTGGCGGAAAACAGACTCAAACCATCGAGCTGAAGACCACGATGATCCTGCGCAACTGATCTTGTGTCCTTGCCCCCATTCCCGATGAAAACCATTTCTCCCATCACGACTTCCGGCACGAAGCGCAGCCGCGCGTCCAGCCTGCTTGCCGCTTTGGTCATGACGACCATCGTTGGCGTCGCCATCGCCGGGGTGGGCACCTACGTGTCGCACAACGCCCGCCTGGCCATCCGGCGGGACAACTGGACCTCGGCCTACCAATTTGCCGAGGCCGGCACCGTGATCGCCTGCAACCAGGTCAACATCGCCTTCACCAACAAGACCGACACCTTCAAAAACCTGATGGTGGGCAACACCAACTGGCCCTATTCGCTCTACAGTTCCAACAGCGGCATCCTCACCTACGTCCGCACCAACCTCGCGCCGTTCACCAACCAGCCGGTCCGGGTGGCCCTGCGCATGACCAACAGCTCCACCCCCGGCCAGGTCACCATCGAGTCCAGCGCCACGGTCGGCGGCATCACGCGCACCAATTCCGCCCTGCTCGAAATGCAGTTCGGCTGGGCGGGGGCGATCATCTCGGACCATCAGGGCACCTCGGCCACCGGCACAGGGAAAAGCGACGCACAGAAGGGCAACGTGACCATCCCCAACCCCAGAAACACCTCCTATACGGTGATTGATGGCGGCATCCTCGCCAACGGGCGGGTGAACGTGGGAAACAGCGCCAACATCACCATCCCGCCCGGTTCCATTTCCATGACCAACTGGTCCACCGGCAGCCAGATTCCCGACTACACGCTGGAAGGGGGCACGGATCAGCTCTTCGATTTCAACCGCTTCATCGCGGTGGCCAAACAACTGGGAACCGGCGTCAACTACTTCACCAACGTGGCCACCTTCCGTGCGGCCGCCAACACCGCCGCCGCCGCGGGCAATGCCCTCGAAGGGGTCGTGGTGGTCAACGTGTCGAAGGCCGAGATCAGCACCAAGTGGACGCCCACGCTGTTTCCCAACGGAATCCGTGTCCGTGGAACGTTGCTGCTCAACTTCGCCGCCAACGTGGTGGGGACGGACAAGCTGTTCATCGAGGCGAATCTTTATGTGAACGAAGCCAACATGGCGGGCTTCGTACGCACCAACACCGCCACGTATCCGACCGGCTATCCGCCGGTGTACGTCAATCCGGCCAAGAACCCCGCCAACGTCAACATCAGCGGGCTGGGCTTTCAGAACTTCTCGCCGGACGACGACCTGCCGGCCATCATGTACAACGTGGGCATTGCCGACTTTCACGGGAACGTCAACGTCTGCGGCGTGGTGTACACCCCCAGCTTCATGGAGATCGAAAACAAGAAGGCGGGCAACACCCAGTACTTCAAGGGCATGCTGATCGGCGGAAACGGGGTGTACATCGAGAATGCGGCGGGCAACGGAATCAGCGTCGTGAGCTTCGACGCCGGCTCGCTCGACCGTCTGGCCACCTCCGGCGGCAAAGGCAAACTCCTCAGGGTGGTCCGCCGCTACTGATCCGTTGAGCCTCCACTTATGAACTTTCGCGAGATCATCATAGGGTTGCTGGTGTTCGGCGGTCTCGCATGGCTGCTCACCGCCGAGTTTCGCGCGCCGCCGGAGACGGGATCGCCATCTGATTCCAGCGCCGGTTTCGCGATGGCGGCCACGGCAGCCATCCTGCCGCAAGAGTCGCGGGCGAGCTCCAGTCTGATCGGCAGCGGTATCGCTGGCCCCTCCGGCCCGCCGGACGGCTTCTATCTGCAGCCTACACCGCCTGGGAGCGACAGCAGC
>JBGSIP010000900.1:0-1957 GCA_041742495.1 Planctomycetaceae bacterium | reverse complement strand
CATTTCACCTCTGCCGTCACCCGCCCCCGTCGGGCTGCCCGCACCCGCAGTGCTCGACGCACCACAGGCAGTCGGACCGCAGACCGTCGAACCGTGACCATGACTGACCAGCAGAGACCGAGCGATCGTTACGAGCCGCTTTCCCATCAGGCACCGCTGATATCTTTGTTCAAAGAATCTGGAATCGAGGATTGCAAACTCGCGGCGGGCCGACAATAATATTGAGATTCAGTCTCAACTGATCTTCCCGCCAACAAGAAACCCCCAAGTTTGGCCGGTTATTGTTGCGAGCTTCACGCCCCGTTCATTCCCACCCGAAGGCCTGTTGTCCTATGACCACTTTGGCTGATCTCGACTGCCAGGAGCGAGTTCGCGTTCTTTCGGTCGGCGATGCGACGCAGACGGCGCAACGTCTGTTGGAACTGGGGTTCGTCCCGGGCACCATGGTGAAGAAGGTGGGCCGCTCCCCCTGTGGTGGTTGCGGTGTGTACGAAGTGCGCGGCGCTCGCTTCGCCCTGCGATGCTCCGAAGCCCGTCAGGTGGTGGTAGCGCGGGTGACCGCGGCAGCACAGCAGGCCACTACGCTGTCTTTGGACAGCTCTGTCCCGCACGCTGCCGCTGCGCATGTGGATGACCTGGCTCTGGTGTAATGGACGCAAAGGCCTCTGCGGTCGCTCCGCTTGTTGTCGGGCTGATTGGCAAACCCAATTCAGGCAAGAGCACGCTGTTTTCGACCCTCTCTGGGGTCCGCGTCAGCACGGGGAATTACCCCGGCGTCACCGTGACGCGAAAAGTCGGCCGCGTGGAATTCGGCGGGCACGACCTGCGCGTCGTGGATGTTCCCGGGACATACAGTCTCATCGCCGATTCCCCTGAGGAACAAGTTGCGATCGACTTGTTGCACCGCGGGGACGCTGAACTGGGGCCCCTGGATGTCGTGGTCTGCGTCGTCGACTCGCTGCAGTTGGAACGAGGCTTGTTTCTCGTGTCGCAACTGCAGGAGACCGGCCTGCCGCTGGTGATCGCCATGAACATGGCCGATCTGGCCCGTCGGCGGGGTGTGCAGATTGACCTGGGGCTGCTCAGTCAGGAACTGCAGCAGGTATCCGTCATCGCCACCGATGCCCTGCATGGCTCGGGTCGGGCAGAATTGCTCACTGCGATTGTCGCTGCCGCCGCCACACGCCCCGCTCCGGTTGTCCGCACCGCCGGCGAAGGGCCTGACTGGCGGTATGGCTGGGCCGGTCGGCTGGCAGACACCGTGACATCGCATCGCAATGACGAGGAGAGCTGGACCGACCGCGTCGATCGCTGGTTCACAGGCCGCTG
The DNA here is from genome assembly GCA_041742495.1 of Planctomycetaceae bacterium. GTDB lineage: Bacteria > Planctomycetota > Planctomycetia > Planctomycetales > Planctomycetaceae > JBGSIP01. The sequence goes on along the minus strand of JBGSIP010000900.1, from coordinate 628 downwards.
GACGGGACTGCTTGCATTTGCCCTTGTGATGTTTCTGATCTTTCAGGCACTGTTCACCTGGGTCACACCCGCAATGGACCTGTTTGAAACGGCGCAGGCTGCGGTCAGTGACGGTATCACACGGTATCTCCCGCCGGGCATGCTGCGCAGTTTATTGATTGACGGCGTGGTCGCAGGAGTTGGCGGGGTGCTGATTTTTGTGCCGCAGATTGCGCTGCTGTTTTTCCTGATCGGCCTGCTGGAAGATTCGGGATACATGGCGCGGGCCGCGCTGGTGACTGACAGCCTGTTTGCGCGATTGGGGATGAGTGGCAAATCGTTTCTGCCGCTGATGTCTTCGTTTGCCTGCGCTGTGCCTGGAATCATGGCGACGCGAGGCATCGAGAATCAGAGGGATCGCTACATCACCATGCTGGTGGCTCCGTTGATGAGCTGTTCGGCGCGCTTTCCCGTGTATGTCCTGCTGATCAGTTCCTTTGTCCCGGCCCACAGTCTGGCCTATGGTCTGATCTCGCTGCAGGGGGTAGTGCTGTTTGCGATGTTGTTTGTGGGGGTCGCGGTTGCTGTGCCGGTGGCGCTGCTGCTGAGCAAGACTCTGTTTCGCGGAGCCTCCAGCCCCTTCATGCTC